>NZ_JACAOM010000020.1:0-16465 GCF_013386245.1 Pseudomonas sp. 21615526
ATCGGCTTCCAGCCTGGTACGGGCGGCACCGAAGGCGTGGGTTACCTGCGCAAGATGCTCGACACCGTATTGTTCCCCGAGCTGTGGCGAGTGCGTTCCACGCTGTAATCAAGGCTTGCTCGCGAAAGCGGTGGGTCAGTTAATAAATTCGGTGGCTGATACACCGCCTTCGCGAGCAAGCCCGCTCCCACATTGGTATTGTGTTGCCTGAGGTTTTTTGTCTGGATGGAGAAACCATGCCCACTGAAGTTCGTCTCGCCCAAACTACCGATGCCGAGGGCATCAGCCAGGTCATCCTGGCGGCCCTGCATGACAGCAACGCCCGGGATTATCCGGCGGATGTGATTGCGCGGGTGGCGAGCAACTTTACTCCCGAGGCTGTCGTGGCGTTGCTCGCGCGTCGAACGGTGCTGGTGGCTGTTCAGGATGAGGTGATCGTTGCCACGGCGGCACTTGACGCCAATGTGGTGCGCTCGGTCTTCGTCAATCCGGCGCTGCAAGGGCAGGGCATCGGGCGCTTGCTGATGATTGAAATCGAGCTGCGCGCCCGGGAAGCCGGGGTGACCTTGTTGCATGTGCCGTCTTCGCTGACGGCCGAGCCGTTCTACACCAAGCTGGGTTTCCACACGGTGCGCGATGTCTACCATGGCAATGAACGCACGCTGGTGATGGAGAAGGCGTTGTCATCCCGCCATCCCATCGGCGTCTATCGCGATCGGGCCCATCGGGCGCAGGTGGTGGCGTTGTGGCAGGCGGCGTTTGGTTATGACGCGGCGCATAACCTGCCGAGCCTGGCGATCGACAAGAAGCTGGCGGTCAACGATGGGTTGTTCTTCGTGGCCACCGACAAGAAGGCGGTGATCGGTACCATCCTCGCAGGCTACGACGGGCATCGTGGCTGGTTGTATTCAGTGGCGGTGCACAACGACTATCGCCGCCAGGGCCTGGGCGCCTCGTTGGTGCGGCATGCGGAGCAGGCGTTGACGGCGCTGGGTTGCATGAAGATCAACCTGCAGATCACCAGTGGCAATGACGCGGTGATGGGGTTTTATGAGGCGCTGGGTTATGGCGCGGAGCCGCGGATCAGCATGGGCAAGAAGATCCTGGAAAACATCCCGATGGATAAGGCCTGAAGCCCGGTTTTCCAAGCACTGAAAGCAAATGTGGGAGCGGGCTTGCTCGCGAATGCGGTGGATCAGCCAATAAATCTGTCGACTGACACTCCGCTTTCGCGAGCAAGCCCGCTCCCACAGTTTGGTTTTGCAGTGTTGCTTAGACCTTGACGATCCAGCCCTCAGGCGCTTCGACGTCGCCGGACTGTACGCCAGTCAGCTCTTTGTAGAGCTTCTGGGTGACCGGGCCGACTTCTTTTTCGCTGTAGAACACGTGCAGCTTGTCTTTGTACTCGATGCCGCCGATCGGGGTGATCACGGCGGCGGTGCCGCAGGCGCCGGCTTCCTTGAAGTCCGACAGCTTGTCGATCAGCACGTCGCCTTCAACCACTTCCAGGCCCAGGCGCGATTTTGCCAGCTCGATCAGCGACAGGCGGGTGATGCCTGGCAACACCGACGGCGAGTTCGGGGTGACGAACTTGTTGTCGTGGGTGATCCCGAAGAAGTTGGCCGAGCCGACTTCTTCGATCTTCGAGTGGGTGGCCGGGTCGAGGTAGATGCAGTCGGCGAAGTTGGCTTTTTTCGCCAGGGAACCGGGCATCAGGCTGGCGGCGTAGTTGCCACCGACCTTGGCTGCGCCGGTGCCGTTGGGAGCCGCACGGTCGTAGCCGGAGATCAGGAAGTTGTGCGGGGTCAGGCCGCCCTTGAAGTAGGCGCCGACCGGGATGCAGAAGATCGAGAAGATGAATTCCGGCGCGGTGCGCACGCCGATGTTGTCACCGGTGCCGATCACGAACGGGCGCAGGTACAGCGCGCCGCCGGTGCCGTACGGCGGGATGAACCGCTCGTTGGCGCGGACCACTTCCTTGCAGGCTTCGATGAAGGCGTCGGTCGGCACTTGTGGCATCAGCAGGCGGCCACAGCTGCGCTGCATGCGCGCGGCATTCTGGTCGGGGCGGAACAGGTTGATCGAACCGTCCTTGCAGCGGTAGGCCTTGAGGCCTTCAAAGCATTGCTGGCCGTAGTGCAGGGCGGTGGAGCCCTCGCTGATGTGCAGCACGTTGTCGTCGGTCAGGGTGCCTTTTTGCCACTCGCCGTCTTTCCAGGTCTGGAGGAAACGCTTGTCGGTCTTGATGTAGTCAAAACCCAGCTTGTCCCAATTGATGCTTTCGTTACCCATGACACCCTCTATCTTTTGTCAACCGCCTGGTCGAAGGCAGGCTTATGGTTTATTTCTGGATGGGCGCAACAATACTTCATTCTTGGCTTGTGTGGGAGCGGGCTTGCTCGCGAATGCGGCGTGTCATTCGATGCATTCGGTGCTGATCCACCGCTTTCGCGAGCAAGCCCGCTCCCACATTTGAACTTCGCCATTTATAGATGCAATGCATGCCCCAGGGCCCGCAGGGCTGCTTCCTGTACCGCTTCGCCGAGTGTCGGGTGGGCGTGGATGGTGCCCGCCACGTCTTCCAGGCGTGAACCCATTTCCAGGCTCAGGCCGAAGGCCGTGGACAGTTCCGAGACGCCAACGCCTACCGCCTGCCAGCCGACGATCAGGTGATTGTCGCGGCGCGCCACTACCCGCACGAAGCCGGTTTTCGACTCCAGGGTCATGGCCCTGCCATTGGCGGCGAACGGGAAGCTCGACACGATGCAGTCCAGCCCGGCCGCCCTGGCTTCGTCCGGGGTCTTGCCGACCACTACCAGTTCGGGGTCGGTGAAGCACACCGCCGGGATCGCGGCCGGGTTGAATTCGCGGGATTTACCGCTGATCAGTTCGGCGACCATTTCGCCCTGGGCCATGGCCCGGTGGGCGAGCATCGGTTCACCGCTGAGGTCACCGATGGCCCACACATTGCGCATGCTGGTCTGGCAGCGGCTGTCGATCTTGATCGCCGAGCCGTTCATGTCCAGGTTCAAGGCTTCGAGGTTCCAGCCCTGGGTGTTGGGTTTGCGACCGACGGCAACCAATACCTGGTCGGTTTCCAGCGACAGCGTCTCGCCGCTGGGGTCACGCACTTGCAGGGTGTTGTTCTCGAAACCGGTGACGCTGTGTTTCAGGAACACCTTCACCCCCAGTTGCTTCAGGGATTCGGCCACCGGTTGGGTCAGTTCGGCGTCGTAGGCCGGCAAAATCCGGTCCTGGGCCTCAACCACGCTGACCTCGGCACCGAGCTTGCGATAGGCAATCCCCAATTCCAGGCCAATGTAGCCGCCGCCCACCACGATCAAGCGTTTCGGGATGCGTTTCGGCGCCAGGGCTTCGGTGGAGGAGATGATCGGCCCGCCAATCGGCAGCATCGGCAGGTTGACACTTTTCGAGCCGGTGGCCAGCAACAGGTGTTCACACTGGATGCGCTGGTCGCCGACATCGACGGTCTTGCCGTCCACGACCTTGGCCCAGCCCTGGATGACCTGGACCTTGTGTTTTTTCAGCAGCGCGGCAACGCCGGTGGTCAGGCGGTCGACGATGCCGTCTTTCCATTCAACGCTTTTGCCGATGTCCAGGGTCGGCACATCGACTTCGATACCCAACGGCGAACCCTGGCTGTGGTGCACGGTTTGCTGGAACTGTTCGGCGACATGGATCAGCGCCTTGGACGGAATGCAGCCGATGTTCAGGCAGGTGCCGCCCAGCGATTGGCCTTCCACCAGGATGGTCGGAATGCCCAGCTGGCCGGCGCGAATCGCTGCCACGTAACCGCCAGGCCCACCGCCGATGATCAGCAGCGTGGTGTGCAATGTTTGAGACATGGGTTACTCCAGGAACAGGCTGGCGGGTTGTTCGAGCAGGCCACGGATGGCCTGGATGAATTGCGCCGCGTCCATGCCATCGACCACCCGGTGATCGAAGGAGCTGGAGAGGTTCATCATCTTGCGGATCACGATCTGGCCCTTGATCACCATCGGCCGCTCGACAATGCGGTTGACCCCGACGATGGCCACTTCCGGCAGGTTCAGCACCGGGGTGCTGACAATCCCGCCCAACGCACCGAGGCTGGTCAGGGTGATGCTCGAGCCCGACAGCTCATCGCGACTGGCCTTGCCATTGCGCGCCGCATTCGCCAAGCGATTGATTTCTTGCGCCGTGCCCCACAGGTCGCGGGCTTCGGCGTGACGCACCACCGGCACCATCAGGCCGACATCGCTCTGGGTGGCGACACCCACATGCACCGCGCCGAGGCGGGTGATGACCTGGGCTTCGTCGTCATAACGCGCGTTGATCTGCGGATAGTCGCGCAATGCGACGACCATGGCCCGCACCAGGAACGGCAGCAGGGTCAGCTTGCCGCGGGTAGCGCCGTGTTTCTCGTTGAGGTGCACGCGCAACTCATCGAGGGCGGTGACGTCGATCTCTTCCACATAGCTGAAATGCGCGGCGCGCCGGGTGGCGTCCTGCATGCGCTGGGCGATCTTGCGGCGCATGCCGATCACCGGGATTTGCTGCTCGTCGTTGCGTTCGGCGTACGGGTTGGAGGCCCCGGAATTTTTCGCCGGACCCTGGAGCAAGTAAGCGTCCAGATCTTCATGCAGAATCCGGCCGGCCGGGCCGGAGCCCTGGACCAGTCGTAGCTGGATGCCAGCATCCAGCGCATGTTTGCGCACGGCCGGGGAGGCCAGCGGGCGGTCATCGGCCTCGCGGGCCACGGGCGCTTGCGCAGCCGCCACCGCAGGTTTGGCTGCCGGCTTGGGTTCAACCACCGGCGCGGCCCTGGCTTCGACTTTCGGTGCAGGAGCCGGTGCCGGCGCGACCTCTTCAACCACCGCCGACAACGCCGACTCCCTGGTATTGCCCGCGCCTTCCACTTCGATACTGATCAAAACACTGCCCACCGCCATGACTTCCCCCGGCTCGCCGCCGAGGGAAATCACCTTGCCGTGCACCGGCGACGGAATGTCCACCATGGCCTTGTCGGTCATCACGTCCGCCAGCACCTGGTCTTCTACCACCAGGTCGCCGACCTTGACGTGCCATACCGACAATTCAACTTCTGCGATGCCTTCGCCAATGTCCGGCATCTTGATAACGTGCGTGCCCATTCAGACCTCCATAACCCGATGCAAAGCCGCGCCCACACGGGTCGGGCCAGGGAAATACGCCCACTCTTGCGCGTGCGGGTAGGGGGTGTCCCAACCGGTGACGCGCTCGATCGGCGCTTCCAGGTAGTGGAAGCAATGCTCCTGCACCAGCGCCACCAGCTCGGCGCCGAACCCACAGGTACGGGTGGCTTCGTGAACGATCACGCAGCGACGGGTTTTCTTCACGGAATTGACGATGGTTTCCAGGTCCAGCGGCCACAGGCTGCGCAGGTCGATGACTTCGGCGTCGATGCCGGTTTCTTCGGCGGCGACTTGCGACACATACACCGTGGTGCCGTAGGTGAGGATCGTCACGTCCTTGCCCGGGCGGGCGATGGCGGCCACATCCAGCGGCACGGTGTAGTAACCGTCCGGCACCTGCGCTTGCGGGTGTTTCGACCACGGGGTTACCGGGCGGTCGTGGTGGCCGTCGAACGGGCCGTTATACAGGCGCTTGGGTTCGAGGAAGATCACCGGGTCATCGTTTTCGATGGAGGCGATCAGCAGGCCCTTGGCGTCGTACGGATTGGACGGCATCACCGTGCGCAGGCCGCAGACCTGGGTGAACACCGCTTCAATACTCTGGCTGTGGGTCTGGCCGCCGTAGATGCCGCCGCCGCAGGGCATGCGCATGGTCAGCGGTGCCGTGAACTGGCCGGCCGAGCGATAACGCAGGCGGGCCGCTTCGGAAATGATCTGGTCGGTGGCGGGGTACACGTAGTCGGCGAACTGAATCTCGGCCACCGGCCGCAGGCCATAGGCGCCCATGCCGACCGCCACGCCGACGATCCCGCTTTCGGAGATCGGTGCGTCAAACACCCGCGAGGTGCCGTATTTGTTCTGCAAGCCTTCGGTGCAACGGAACACGCCGCCGAAGTAACCGACGTCCTGGCCGAACACCACCACATTGTCGTCTCGCTCAAGCATCACATCCATGGCCGAGCGCAAGGCCTGGATCATGGTCATGGTCGTGGTGGTCATGGCGGTTTCCAGCTCGATATTGTTGTTGTGATCGTTCATGTCAGATCCCCAACTCTTGACGCTGGCGCTTCAAGTGCTCCGGCATCTCTTTATAAACGTCTTCGAACATGGTCGCGGCGCTTGGAATCTGGCCACCGGCCAGGGTGCCGTACTGTTCGGCTTCTTTCTGGGCCTTGAGCACTTCGGCTTCAAGTTCGGCACTGACCGCCGCGTGTTCCTCTTCGGACCACTGACCCATCTTGATCAGGTGCTGCTTGAGGCGGGCGATCGGGTCGCCCAGCGGGAAGTGGCTCCAGTCGTCGGCGGGACGGTATTTGGACGGGTCATCGGAGGTGGAGTGTGGGCCGGCGCGGTAGGTCACCCACTCGATCAGGGTCGGCCCCAGGTTACGGCGGGCACGTTCGGCGGCCCAGGCGGAGGCGGCGTACACCGCGACAAAGTCGTTGCCGTCCACCCGCAGGGAGGCGATGCCGCAACCCACGCCGCGTCCGGCAAAGGTCGTGGCTTCACCGCCGGCAATGGCCTGGAAGGTGGAGATCGCCCACTGGTTGTTCACTACGTTAAGAATCACGGGTGCCCGGTACACGTGGGCGAAGGTGAGGGCGGTGTGGAAGTCGGATTCAGCGGTGGCGCCGTCGCCGATCCAGGCCGAGGCAATCTTGGTATCGCCCTTGATGGCCGAGGCCATGCCCCAGCCCACGCCTTGTACGAATTGGGTGGCCAGGTTGCCGGAAATCGTGAAGAAGCCGGCATCTTTTACCGAGTACATGATCGGCAACTGGCGGCCCTTGAGCGGGTCGCGCTCGTTGGACAGCAGTTGGCAGATCAGGTCTACCAGCGGCACTTCCCGGGCCATCAGGATGCTTTGCTGACGGTAGGTGGGGAAGCACATGTCGTCGATGTTCAAGGCCAGGGCCTGGGCGCTGCCGATGGCTTCTTCGCCGAGGCTCTGCATGTAGAACGACATCTTCTTCTGACGCTGGGCGACCACCATGCGGTTGTCGAAGATCCGCGTCTTGAGCATGGCGCGCATGCCCTTGCGCAGAATCTCGACTGGCACGCCTTCAGCCCATGGGCCGAGGGCCTGGCCTTGATCGTCGAGCACGCGAATCAGGCCCTTGGCCAGGTCGGCGGTGTCGGCGGGTTCTACGTCGATTGGGGGTTTGCGCACCAGGCCAGCGTCAGTCAGGCGCAGGTAGGTAAAGTCGGTCTTGCAGCCTGGGCGGCCCGAGGGTTCGGGAACGTGCAGGCGCAGTGGTTCGTACTGCTGAGTCATGGCTTTCTACGCTCTATCTTGTGAATTTCTTGTAGTGGGCGCGGTAGCTGACAGTCCTTCTTCGGGTAGAAGAAATCTTGTCCTACAACAATCATAGGCTCGGCTCAGGAGAATATTTATCTCTGTTTCATTGCGTTGGAGATCATTTGGGGATAAAAAAACTGCATAAACATAATAAACAGGTGGTTTTGTCTCATGCGCAAACTGGACCGTATCGATATCGGCATTCTGAACGCCCTTCAGGAGAACGCCCGCATCACCAACGCCGACCTGGCCCGTTCGGTCAACCTGTCGCCCACGCCGTGTTTCAACCGGGTCAAGGCCATGGAAGAACTGGGGCTGATTCGCGACCAGGTGACGCTGCTGGACGCCGACCTGCTGGGGCTGCACGTCAATGTGTTCATCCACGTCAGCCTGGAAAAGCAGAACGAATTGGCATTGCAGCAATTCGAAGGGGCGATTTCGGATCGCCCCGAAGTGATGGAGTGCTACCTGATGGCCGGCGACCCCGATTATCTGATCCGGGTGCTGGTGCCGACCATCCAGTCCCTGGAGCGTTTCATGATGGACTTCCTGACCAAAGTCCCGGGTGTCGCCAACATCCGCTCCAGCTTTGCCCTCAAGCAAGTGCGCTACAAAACCGCGCTGCCGCTACCGGCTAACGGCATCAACCTCGGCTAACGAACGACACAAAACAAATGTGGGAGNNCTGATACACCGCATTCGCGAGCAAGCCCGCTCCCACATTTTGTAGTGCATTTCAAAGCTGGTTGAGGGGAATCTTCAAATAAACCACCCCATTTCCTTCCGCCGGCGGCATCACCCCGGCCCGCACATTCACCTGAATCGCCGGCAACAACAGCGTGGGCATGCCCAACCCGGCATCCCGCGTGGTGCGCATCTCGACAAACGCCGCCTCATCCACCCCGTCATGCACATGAATATTCCCCGCCCGCTGTTCAGCCACCGTGGTCAGGCACTTGGCTGCGCGTCCTTCGGGCGGATAGTCATGGCACACATAAAGGCGGGTTTCAGGCGCGAAGGCCAACAACTTGCGCATCGACCCATACAGCTGGCGCGCATCCCCACCAGGGAAATCGCAGCGCGCCGTGCCCACGTCCGGCATGAACAGCGTGTCGCCCACCAGAATCAACTGGTCATCAATCAGGTAAGCCATGTCCGCCGGCGTATGCCCCGGCACATGCAGCGCCTGGGCCTTCAGGTTGCCGATGTGAAACACCTCATCCGGCGCAAACAGATGGTCGAACTGCGACCCATCCACCCGAAACTCCGGCTCCAGGTTGAACAGGTTCTTGAACACTCCCTGCACCTTGCTGATGGACTGGCCAATCGCGATCTTGCCCCCCAGCTGGCGACGCAAATAAGGCGCAGCCGACAGATGATCCGCATGGGCGTGGGTTTCCAGCAACCACTGCACCTGCAAGCCATGCTCGCGCACAAACGCGATCACCTTGTCCGCCTGGCCGGTGCCGGTGCGTCCGGAGGCCGGGTCGTAGTTGAGCACCGAATCAACGATGGCGCATGGGCCACCGTCCGTTTCATAGACGACGTAGGTGTAGGTCGACGACGCCTCGTCCAGAAAGGATTGAATCAACGCTGACATGACGGGTTTCCCAGATAGCTAATGGCGACTTACATTCAGTTAGGTTTCCACATAACCTTGTGAGCTTAAGTGAATTAAAGGACCCGAGGCAAAGGATGGCATCGTGGTGGCAAACAGCTAGGGCGTGGTGCCATACGGCAACGACCCTTGCGTGCATTAACTGAAAAAGGCCATAGACCATGAACGACCAACACTGGGGACCTACCATCAGTGGCGATATCGTTGTCATCGGTGGCGGCTCGGCAGGCATCGGCCTGCTGGCCAGCCTGCTCAAGCGCGACCCGCACCTGAACATCATCCTGATCGAGCCCAGCGACCACCACTACTACCAGCCGGCCTGGACCCTGGTGGGCGGTGGGGCTTATGACGTTACCAGGACCGTGCGCCCCATGGCCGACGTGCTGCCCAACGGCGTCACCTGGATCCAGGCCGCGGTCAGCGAATTAGTGCCCGACGAGCAAACCCTGGTGCTCGACAGCGGCCAGCGCGTCAGTTGGAAGAACCTCATCGTGTGCCCGGGCCTGCGCCTGGCCTGGGAGAAGATCGAAGGCCTGCAAGAGACCCTCGGCCGGCATGGCGTAACGTCCAACTACAGCTATGAGCACGCCGCCTACACCTGGCAACTGGTGCAGCAACTCAAAAATGGCAAGGCGATCTTTACCCAACCGGCCATGCCGATCAAATGTGCCGGCGCTCCGCAAAAAGCCATGTACCTGTCGTGCGATCACTGGCTCCGCCAGGGTGACCTGAAAAACATCAAGGTCGAATTCAACCTGGCTGGTGCCGCCTTGTTCGGCGTGCCGACCTTCGTGCCGCCGCTGATGAAGTACGTTGAAAAGTACTCGGCGCAACTGGCATTCAACTCCAACCTGGTCAAGGTCGACGGCCCCGCGCGCAAGGCCTGGTTCGAAATCAAGGACGCCGAAGGCAATGTGCGCGTCGAAGAGAAAACCTTCGACCTGCTGCACGTCGTCCCGCCACAGGTCTCGCCGGACTTCATTCGCCACAGCCCCCTGGCCGATGCCGCCGGCTGGTGCGAAGTGAATCCCCAGAGCCTGCAACACCTGCGCTACCCGCACATCTTCGGCCTGGGCGATGTGTGTTCCACCACCAACGCCAAGACCGCCGCGGCGGTGCGCAAGCAAATCGTGGTGGTGGCGGAAAACCTGCTGGCCCTGCGCAGACAGGCACCGTTGCCCCTCAAGTACGACGGCTATGGCTCCTGCCCGCTGACCGTGGAGAAGGGCAAGGTGGTGCTGGCCGAGTTTGGCTATGGCGGCAAGTTGCTGCCGACCTTTCCCCTCGACCCGACTGTGGCGCGGCGTTCGGCGTGGTTCCTCAAGGCGAGTTTCCTGCCGTGGTTCTACTGGAACGGCATGCTCAAGGGCCGCGAGTGGCTGACCCGTCTGGCCAAGGTGGATTGAGGCAACCCTATGCTGCTGGCAAGTTTTCTGGGCGTGTTGATGGGGTTGGTCATGGGCTTGACCGGTGCCGGAGGCGGCATTCTTGGTGTCCCGGCCCTGGTATTGGGGCTGGGGTTGACCATGACCCAGGCCGCGCCCGTGTCGTTGTTCGCGGTGGGCGCGGCCGCTGCCGTGGGGGCTGTCGACGGTTTGCGCCATGGCCTGGTGCGTTACCGCGCGGCGCTGCTGATTGCGCTGCTTGGCGCGCTGTTTTCGCCGCTGGGGGTGTTCTTCGCCCACCAGATGTCGGAGAAAGTCCTGATGGGCCTGTTCAGTGCGCTGATGGTGCTGGTGGCCTGGCGCATGCTGCAACGGGAGAAGCTTGAGGCCGGGCCGAGCGACCACGGCACCGCGTCCTGGGGCCAGAAGAACTGCATGCTCGACCAACAGACCGGGCGCTTTTCCTGGACCGCCAAATGCACCGCCACCCTGGCCGCCCTCGGCGCAGTGACCGGTGCGGTCTCGGGGTTGCTCGGCGTGGGCGGCGGCTTCCTGATCGTACCGGCGTTCAAGCAACTGACCGATGTGCAGATGCGCGGCATCGTCGCCACCTCGCTGATGGTGATCAGCCTGATCTCGTTGATCGGCGTGATCGGCGCGTTTCATGCCGGGGTCAGTATCGAGCCGATGGGCTGGGTGTTTATCGGGTCGAGCATTGTCGGCATGTTGGCGGGGCGGCGCCTGTGCTCGGTGATCAAGGCGCGCACCTTGCAGGTGGGTTTTGCCACCCTGTGTGTGCTGGTTGCGGCGGGCATGCTGTTTCGGGCCCTCATTCAGGTGCCTTGAAATGCGCTCAGCATCCCGCCCCTACGGGTATCAGCGCCGCAGGTAGGCACCAAAGTCGATGTCCCCGGCGCTGAGAATCGCCTGCACCCGATTGTGCACGTTCAACTTGCGCAGGATCGCCGAGACATGGGCCTTCACCGTGGTCTCGGCAATCTCCAGGCTATAGGCGATCTGCTTGTTCGAGTCACCCTTGGTCATCCGCTCCAGCACCAGCAATTGCTTGCGGGTCAGGGCCTGCAGCAGCTCCGGCGCAAGCCCCAGGCAATCATTCATGCGCCGTTGCCCGCCGATTTTCTGGCTGCGAATAATCTCCGGCGGCAAATACACATTGCCGTTGAGAATCTGTTGGATTGCCTCGGTCATCTGCAGCCTGGGCGAGGACTTGGTGATAAACCCCACCGCGCCATAGGTGATGGCTTGCAGCACGACCTGCTTGTCCTGCTCGGCGGACACGATCACCACCGGAATCGTCGGCGACTCGTTGCGCAGGTTGATCAGGCCATTGAGGCCGTGCATGCCCGGCATGTTCAGGTCCAGCAGGATCAGATCCAGGTCGTCGTGCTCCTGGCTCAGGGCCAGGGCGCTGTCCAGGTCGCCGGTTTCCATCACTTCGCTGCCCGGGAACCCGTCGCTGATGACGTTGTGGATCGCCTCGCGAAACAGTGGGTGATCGTCGGCTATCAGAATTTTGTACATGGACGTTCGCCTTATTGTTTTTGCTTATTCAAGCAGGTTCGATCCATAGGGTCATGTGCCCATTACATGCCAGTCTCGATGCCTTGGGAATGCGACGATAGAGAGGGGAATCAGTACCAAAGTAGTAGATCGTGCCGTACGTCGCGGTTTCAGCGCCACCCATTGGTCTGATTGCATTCAGTGTCGGATGGGTTAGTGTGGAGCGCATCTTCCAGAATAATAAAAACAGGCTTACCAATGAGCCCGAACCTGAGTCTCCTGCGTAAATTCGTTTCCCCTGAAATCATCTTTGGCGCCGGCTGCCGGCACAACGTAGGCAACTACGCCAAGACCTTTGGCGCGCGCAAGGTGTTGGTGGTGAGTGATCCCGGCGTGGTTGCTGTCGGCTGGGTGGCCGATGTCGAGGCCAGCCTGCAAGCCATCGGCATCGACTACTGCCTGTACACCGCCGTTTCGCCCAACCCCCGGGTTGAAGAGGTGATGCTCGGCGCCGAGGTCTACCGTGAAAACCATTGCGACGTGATCGTCGCCGTCGGTGGCGGCAGCCCGATGGACTGCGGCAAGGCCATCGGCATCGTGGTCGCCCATGGCTGCAGCATCCTCGACTTCGAAGGCGTCGACACCATCCGCGTGCCGAGCCCGCCGCTGATCCTGATCCCGACTACCGCGGGCTCCTCGGCGGATGTCTCGCAGTTCGTGATCATTTCCAACCAGCAGGAGCGCATGAAGTTCTCCATCGTCAGCAAGGCGGTGGTGCCCGATGTTTCACTGATCGACCCGGAAACCACGGCGAGCATGGACCCGTTTCTCTCGGCCTGTACCGGCATCGATGCGCTGGTGCATGCCATCGAGGCCTTCGTGTCCACCGGCCACGGCCCGCTGACCGATCCCCACGCGCTGGAAGCCATGCGCCTGATCAATGGCAACCTGGTGCAGATGATCGCCAACCCCGGCGACATCGCCCTGCGGGAGAAAATCATGCTGGGCAGCATGCAGGCCGGGCTGGCGTTTTCCAACGCGATCCTCGGCGCGGTGCATGCCATGTCCCACAGCCTTGGCGGCTTTCTCGACCTGCCCCATGGCCTGTGCAACGCGGTGCTGGTGGAACATGTGGTGGCGTTCAACTACAGCGCGGCACCGGAGCGTTTCAAGGTGATTGCCGAGACCTTCGGCATTGATTGCCGGGGCCTCAACCACCGGCAAATCTGCGGCCGGCTGGTGGACCATTTGATCGCGTTGAAGCATGCGATCGGCTTCCATGAAACCCTCGGCCTGCATGGGATTCGAGTGGCGGACATTCCCTTTCTGTCGCAGCACGCCATGCACGACCCGTGCATCCTTACCAACCCGCGTGAGTCCAGCCAGCGTGACGTCGAGGTCGTCTATGGCGAAGCTCTCTGACGATCAGCAACGGGCACTCGCGGGGCTCCTGGGGCTGGGCAACCACTCGGCGCGCAAGAGTCATTACCCCGAACTGACCGCGCGCCTCGACGAGCTGGAAGCCGAGCGCAATCGCTACATCCGCCTCAACGACGAATTGGAACAGCGGGTCGCGGCGCGTACCGACGAGTTGCTGGAAGCCAACCGCAACCTGCAACAGCAAATCGCCCAGCGCGAGAAGATCGAGCAGGACCTGCGCGATGCCCGGGATGCCGCCCAGGCCGCCAACCGCAGCAAGGACAAATACCTTGCCGCCGCCAGTCATGACCTGCTGCAACCCCTCAACGCCGCACGCTTGCTGATTTCCACCCTGCGCGAGCGCAACTTGCCCAGCGTCGAACACGTGTTGGTGGAGCGCACCCATCAGGCCCTGGAAGGCGCCGAGGATTTGCTCACCGACTTGCTGGACATTTCCCGACTCGATCAAGCGGCGGTCAAGCCGGACATCGCCCTGTACCGTCTCGACGAACTGTTCGCACCGCTGGTCTCGGAATTCCAGTCGGTGGCCGCGGCGTCCGGGCTGAACCTGCGGGCGCGTACAGGCCATTACGCAATCAACACCGACCTGCGGCTGGTGACGCGGATCCTGCGCAATTTCCTCAGCAACGCCTGCCGCTACACGAGCGCGGGCTCCATCCTGCTGGGCGCCCGCCGCCGGGGTGAGCGGTTGCGCCTGGAGGTGTGGGACACCGGGCGCGGAATTGCGGCGGACCGCCTGGACGCCATCTTCCTGGAGTTCAATCAACTGGACGTGGGCCGCGCCGCCGACCGCAAGGGCGTGGGACTGGGGTTGGCGATTGTCGAGCGTATCGCCGAGGTCCTCGGTTATCCGGTGGCGGTGCGTTCGTGGCCGGGGCGCGGTTCGATGTTCAGCATCGAAGTCCCCATCAGCGAGGACATGCCGCTGCCCATCAGTGTGGTGGCCGCGCAACCGAGCACCGGCAACCCGCTGCCGGGGAGGCGGCTGCTGGTGCTGGATAACGAAGTCGGCATCCTCGACAGCATGAGCGCGCTGCTTGGGCAGTGGGGCTGCGAAGTGGTCACTGCGACCGATCAGGCCGGCGCACTGGTTGCGTTGCAGGGCCGGGCACCGGAGCTGATTCTCGCGGACTACCACCTGGACCATGGCGTGGTGGGCTGTGAGGTCGTGCACCAGTTGCGCGAGCATTTTGGCTGCAGGATTCCGGCAGTGATTATCACCGCCGACCGCACCGACCAATGCCGCCGTGCATTGCAGCGCCTGGACGTGCCATTGCTGAACAAGCCGGTCAAGCCCGGCAAGTTGCGGGCGGTGTTGACCCAGTTATTGGCCTAGCCACTTGATACCCGTCAACACCGGGCGTGACGCTTTGCCTCATGCTGTGGGCCAGATTTCACGGCCGACGGAGAACCCCATGAGTGCCCCCGCAACAACAGCTGCTTCATTCAAGTTGCCCCTGGGCCTGGTGGTCGGCGTACTGGTGATGGTCGGCGTGCTGCTGTTGCCGCTGCCGGCCGACTTGCCGGTGGCCGGGCACCGGATGCTGGCGATCCTCGCGTTTGCGGTGGTGGTATGGATCACCGAAGCGGTCTCCTACGAGGCCAGCGCGATCATGATCACCTCGTTGATGGCGTTTTTGCTCGGCACTGCGCCGTCGCTGCAAGACCCGACGCACCTGATCGGTTCCAGCCCGGCCATCAGCATGGCGTTGACGGGGTTTTCCAACCCGGCGCTGGCGCTGGTGGCCGGCGCGCTGTTTATCGCCGCAGCCATGACCCATACCGGGCTGGACCGGCGCATCGCGTTGGTCACCCTGACCCGCGTGGGTACCAGCACCCGGGGCATTCTCGTCGGGGCAGTTGCCGTGACCATCCTCTTGAGCCTGGTGGTGCCCAGCGCCACGGCCCGCAGTGCGTGTGTGGTGCCGATCATGATGGGGGTGATTGCCGCGTTTGGCGTGGACAAGCGTTCGAATATTGCGGCCGGGATCATGATCGTCGTGGCCCAGGGTACGAGCATCTGGAACGTCGGTATCCAGACGGCGGCGGCGCAGAACCTGCTGACGGTTGGCTTCATGGACAAGATGCTGGGGCAGCGGGTGTCGTGGATCGACTGGTTGATCGCTGGGGCGCCGTGGGCGCTGATCATGTCGGCGGTGTTGTTGTTTTTGGTGTTGAAGCTGCTGCCGCCGGAGAGTGACAGCATTCCCGGAGGCAAGGAGGCGGTGGCGCAATCGCTGGTGGACATCGGGCCGATGACGGGGCCGCAGAAGCGCTTGCTGACGGTGTCGGTGCTGCTGTTGCTGGCGTGGGCGACTGAGGGGCGGTTGCACAGCTTTGATACGACCTCGACGACGTATGCCGGGCTGGTGTTCTTGCTGATGCCGGGGATCGGGGTGATGACCTGGAAGGATGTGCAGTCGCGGATTCCGTGGGGCACGGTGATTGTGTTTGGGGTTGGCATCAGCCTGGGTACGGCGTTGCTGACCACCCAGGCGGGGCAGTGGCTGGGATCGCAGGTGGTGGCGCATACCGGGTTGGACCAGGTGGGGCCGCTGGGGGTGTTTGCGATTCTGGGGGCGTTTTTGATCGTGATTCATTTGGGGTTTGCCAGTGCCACGGCGTTGACCTCGGCGTTGTTGCCGATTTTGATTGCGGTGTTGCAGACATTGCCCGGGGAGTTCAGTCGGCTGGGGATGACGATGCTCCTGGGGTTTGTGATGAGCTACGGGTTTATCCTGCCCATCAATGCGCCGCAGAATATGGTGTGTTTGGGGACCGGCACGTTTACCGCGCGGCAGTTTGCCAAGGTCGGGATTTTGGTGACGTTGATTGGATATGGGTTGATGTTGGTGTTTGCGGCTACGTATTGGAGTTGGTTGGGGTGGATTTGAGGTGGGGGGCATATCCGTTATTTCGGTAACGGCCGCTTATGGTTCCGCTCTTACAGCGGCCCGCTTCGCACTGCCTGCGTTCGGCCTCGGGCTCATTGGGGCAGTCAGATCAAGTCAAAAGCAAAAGCACAGCG
>NZ_JACAOM010000020.1:16513-69483 GCF_013386245.1 Pseudomonas sp. 21615526
TTGCTTACTTTTGCGCTGTTAAGAAGTGAGCCGCTGTAAGAGCGGAACCATAAGCAGCCGTTACCGCAGCAACGGATATGCACCCCAACCGCCCAAATCCCTCCCAAGATGGCAAGTTGAACTCCACTCAGGTTTACTACTCCCTGAGTAACCGTTCCACCGGCCCCAAACGCCGGTCATCAAGGCCACCGAATGGACAAATACACCCCCCACACCTGGCAGCCCCACGAGCGCCCGAGCCTGCCGGGCTCGCCGTCGACGCCGCTGCATTCCACCCGCAAGCGCTGGGCCTACGCCCTCGTTGGCGTACTGGTGGCAATCACCGGTGGCCTCGGCAACTCGCTGGTGATCGCCAACCTTGTGTACCTCCAGGGCGCCCTGGGCGCGACGACGGCCGAGATGGCCTGGCTCCCCGCCGCCTACGTCATGACCAACGTCTCCATGAACCTGCTGCTGGTAAAATTCCGCCAGCAATTCGGTCTGCGTGCGTTCACCGAAGTGTTCCTGGTGCTCTACGCCCTGGTCACCTTCGGCCACCTGTTCGTCAACGACCTCAGCTCGGCCATCGCCGTACGCGCGGCCCACGGCATGGTCGGCGCCGCCCTCAGTTCCCTGGGCCTGTACTACATGATCCAGGCCTTTCCCGCAAAGTGGCGGATGAAGGCCCTGGTACTCGGCCTGGGCACCGCGCAACTGGCACTGCCCCTGGCCCGACTGTTCTCCGAAGACCTGCTGCAAATCGCCGAATGGCGCGGCCTGTACCTGTTCGAACTGGGCATGGCGCTGACCTGCCTGGGCTGCGTATTCCTGCTCAAGTTGCCCCCGGGCGACCGCTTCAAGACCTTCGAAAAACTCGACTTCCTGACCTTCGCCATCCTCGCCACCGGCGTCGCCTTGCTCTGCGCGGTGCTTTCCCTGGGCCGTATCGACTGGTGGCTGGAAGCGCCGTGGATCGGTATCGCCTCGGCCTGCTCGCTGGTGCTGATCATGGCCGGCCTGGCCATCGAACATAACCGCTCCAACCCGTTGCTGATGACCCGTTGGCTGGGCAGCGGGGCGATGATTCGCCTGGCGCTGGCGGTGGTGCTGATTCGCATGGTGCTCTCGGAGCAGTCCACCGGCGCCGTGGGCTTCATGCAGATGCTGAACATGAGCAACGAGCAGATGCGCACGCTGTATTGGGTGATGCTGGCGGGGGCGATTGCCGGCCTGGCCGTGAGCGCGCTGACCATCAACCCCGCGCATTTGCTGATGCCGCTGATCATCTCCCTGGCCTTCATGGCCGTGGGCTCGGTGATGGACAGTTTCTCCAGCAACCTCACGCGTCCGCAAAACATGTACATCAGCCAGTTCCTGCTAGGCTTTGGCGGCACGTTCTTCCTCGGGCCGACCATGGTCCTGGGCACGAAGAACGTACTGACCAACCCCAGGAACCTGGTGAGTTTCTCGGTGCTGTTCGGGATCTGCCAGAACCTCGGCGGCCTGATTGGTGCGGCATTGCTCGGTACGTTCCAGATCGTGCGGGAGAAATTCCATTCCAGCATGATCGTCGAACACCTGACCTTGCTCGACCCGCGTGTGGCGGCGCGTGTTGCCAGCGGCGGCTCGGCCTATGGCGGGGTGATCGCCGACCCCGAGTTGCGCAACCTCATGGGCATTCGCAGCCTGGCCACGGCCGCCACCCGCGAGGCGAATGTGATGGCCTACAACGATGTGTTCATGCTGATCGCGATCATCGCCATACTCACCATGATCTGGATCTTTATCCGCAGCCTCTGGCTGATGAGTACCACTAAAGCTGCCGCCAGTGCAGCGCCTCCCGTTCAACCCAGCGGCGCACTTTCTTCATGACCGAACCGACGACGACCACCACCAACGCCATCGCTTCCACGCCGGAAGGCACCGCGCCGCCGAGCATGCCGGCCACCGAACCGCGCTCCTTGCGGGTGCGCATCATCTCTTCCATGGGCTTTGCCGCGATTGCGATTATCGGCGTGCTGATCGTGCTCTACGCCTGGCAGTTGCCGCCCTTCAGCAGCGCCGTGGAAACCACCGAAAACGCCCTGGTGCGCGGCCAGGTGACGATCATCGGGCCGCAGCTCAGCGGCTACGTGTATGAAGTGCCGGTGACGGACTTCCAGTACGTCAAGGCCGGGGATTTGCTGGTGCGCCTCGATGACCGTATCTACAAGCAGCGCCTTGATCAGGCCCAGGCGCAACTGGCGGTGCAGCAGGCGTCCCTGGCCAATGTGGTGCAGCAACGCAACAGCGCTGAGGCGACCATCAAGCTGCGTCAGGCGGCCTTGATGGACAGCCAGGCCCAGGCCCGCAAAAGCACCGCGGATTTGCGCCGCAATGAGGAGTTGATCAGCGATGGGTCGGTGTCCAAACGCGAGCTGGATGTGACCCGCGCCGCCAATGCGCAAACCATCGCGGCCGTGGCCCAGGCCCAGGCCAACCTGGAAATCGCCCGGCAGGATTTGCAGACAGTGATCGTCAATCGCGGTTCGCTGGAGGCGGCGGTGGCCAGTGCCGATGCGGCAGTGGAGCTGGCGCGTATCGACCTGTCGAACACCCGGATCATCGCCCCGCGTGACGGGCAACTGGGCCAGATTGGCGTGCGCCTCGGGGCCTACGTCAACAGCGGCGCGCAGTTGATGGCGCTGGTGCCGAACCAGCTGTGGGTGATCGCCAACATGAAAGAAACCCAGATGGACAACGTGCAGGTTGGCCAGCCGGTGACCTTTACCGTGGATGCCCTGGACCACCGCAAGTTTCACGGCACGGTGCAGCGCATTTCCCCGGCGACCGGGTCGGAGTTCAGCCTGTTGCAGGCGGATAACGCCACCGGCAACTTCGTCAAGATCGCCCAGCGGGTGCCGGTGCGGATTACCGTGGACCCGGGGCAGGAGCAGAGTGAACGGCTGCGACCTGGGTTATCGGTGGTGGTGAGTATCGACACGGCGGGGCGCCTGAAAAACACCCCTCCCTAAGACACAATGGAGATCAAAAATGTGGGAGCGGGCTTGCTCGCGAATGCGGAGTGTCAGTCGCAGATGTGTTGACTGATCCACCGCATTCGCGAGCAAGCCCGCTCCCACATGGGTTTTGTGTTGTTAGAGGGTTTTGTATTGCAGGCTGAAACTGAGTTCTGCCGACTGGCCTTGTTCCAACAGCTTCAACCCCGGCCTACCCGGCAGGTGATGGGCATTCACTGGATGACTCACCGGCTCGAAGCAGAAAAAATCCAGCCCCGGCGGGCAATACAGCAGGTAATAGTCGCTGCCGGTGGCCTGGCATTCCAGGGTGTAACCCAGGTCTGGCTGCTGGATGACGCAGCGCCCATCCCACGGGCAAAAACCGTTGTCCACCAGTGTCTCGGGCAACGATTCTGGGTGTTGAAAATCCCACTCGGCGGGTACGGCAGCCAGCCCTGTCGGCAATTTCGCCGCATCACTCATCCATACCTGCGAAGCCTTTGCCTGCAATTGCGTGCCCGGCCTGCGGGGCAGATACGGATGCAATCCCAGCCCGTGCCACGCCGCTTTTTCCGCCAGGTGCGTGACGCGCAAGGTGATGCTCAACTTGCCGCCCTTCAACTGAACCCGCTGCTCGGCGCGATACGCAAAGGGTGTGCTGCTGTCCAGTTGCAACACCACTTCGTCTGACGTCTGGCTGACCACCTGCCACACCTGTTGCCAGGCACTGCCATGAATTGGCAGCGGGTCCAGCGGGCTGTTGGGCTCAAGTCCCAACCACCCTGATGGGTTATCAAAGCCACCGTCGGCAACCCGGTTCGACCAGGGCGCCAGCGGGAAGCACGCAAGCTTCCCCGGCAAGCCGCTGGCCAGCGCCTGTTGATCGGTGTGGCGTAGCAACGGCTGGCCGCTGCTGCGTACTGTCCAGTTGACGATACTCCCGCCCAACGCTGGCGCCAGCGTCAGGTGGGTCAGGTTGTCTTTGAGTTCAAGCATCATGAGTGTCAGCAGACCTATTGAATGATGAATGCTTGTGTGGCGAGGGAGCTTGCTCCCGATGGGCTGCGGAGCGGCCCCAAAAAAGCGGGAGCGCTTCGCACTCCAGCGGGAGCAAGCTCCCTCGCCACAGAAAGCTCCCTCTCCACACCAAGCTCCCTTGCCACAGCAGCTCCCTCTCCACAATAGCTCCCTCGCTACACGCAGTGTGGGGCTTATAACACCAACCCCGGCAACCACAACGACAACGCCGGAATGTAGGTCACGGCCATCAGCACCAAAAACAGCACGCCATAAAACGGCAGCAACGCCTTCACGGTCTTCTCGATGCTGACTTTGCCCACCGCCGCCCCCACAAACAACACCGCACCCACCGGCGGGGTGATCAGGCCGATCCCCAGGTTCACCAGCATGATCATGCCGAAGTGCACCGGGTCGACGCCAATCCCCAGGATCACCGGCAGCAAAATCGGCGTGAGGATCAAAATCAGCGGCGCCATGTCCATCACCGTGCCCAGCAACAGCAGCATGGCGTTGATGCACATCAGGATCACGTAGCGGTTGTCCGATAGGGTCAGGAACATCGTGGTGATCTTCGCCGGGATCTGCATCAGGGTCATGATGTAGCCGAAGCTGGCGGCGAACGCGATCAGGATCATCACGATGGAGATCGTGCGCACCGTGCGGTGCATCAGCTTGGGCAGCTCGCTCCATTTGTAGTCGCGGTAGATGAACATGGTCACGAAGAACGCCCACAACACCGCAATCGCCGCCGACTCGGTGGCGGTGAAGATGCCCGACAGAATCCCGCCAAGAATGATCACCATGGCCATCAGGCCCCACAGTGCGTCGGCGCAGATTTTCAGTGCCTGTTTCAGGGGGATCACTTCGCCTTTGGGGTAGTTGCGCTTTTTCGCGAAGATCAGGCACAGCACCATCAGGCAGGCGCTCATCAGCAGGCCCGGGACCACGCCGGCCATGAACAGCGAGGCGATGGACACGGTGCCGCCCGCCGCCAGGGAGTAGAGCACCGAGTTGTGGCTCGGAGGCGTCAGCAAGGCTTGTACCGAGCCGCTCACGGTGACGGCGGTGGCGAATTCACGGGGATAGCCCTGGCGTTCCATTTCCGGAATCAGCACCGAACCGACAGACGCCGTATCGGCCACCGACGAGCCGGAGATCGCGCCAAAAAACGTCGAGGCCATGATGTTCACCAGGGACAGGCCGCCGCGCACAAACCCCACCAGCACCCCGGCAAACGCCACCAGCCGGCGCGACATGCCGCCCTCGGCCATGATCGCCCCGGCCAGCACGAAGAACGGAATCGCCATCAGCGAAAACTTGTTCACCCCGCCGGCCACCTGAATCATCAGGGCCTGGAACGGAATGTCGATCCACCACGCGCCGATCAGCGCAGAAAGCCCCAGGGCGTAGGCCACCGGCATGCCAATCAGGATCAGGGCGATAAAGCTGCCCAACAGAATCAATGCGTCCATTCAGGCAGCCCCTTCACTTTCTTCAACCAGGTCGAAGCGCACGACCCGACGGTTGCTCTGGTCACCCAGCAGGAGTTTTTCCAGCACAAAAACCAGGGTCAGCAAGCCACCGATCGGGATCGGCATATAGGTGATGCCCACCCGCAAGGTCGGCATGGCGCTCATGAACTGGTTCCAGGTCGACAGGCACAATTTGCTGCCCCAAATCGTCATGAACAGGCAGATGGTTGCCATCAGCAATTGCGAGACGATGCCGACGATTCGGCGTTGGCCGGGCGGCAGGCGGTCGGTGACCATGGCCACCGACATGTGCGCCCCGGCGCGGTAGCTGGCGGCGGCGCCGACAAAGGTGAACACCAGCATCAGCAGGATGGCGGTGGGCTCCGGCCAGCTGGAGCCGGTGCCGAGCACGTAGCGGGCGAAGATGCCCCAGGGAATGATCAGCGCGACGCCGAGAACGGCGAGGCCGGCGATCCAGATGCAGCTCATGTAAATGCGGTCGTTGATGCGCAGCAGTAAATTCTTCATGGCGTTCACCGTAACCGGGCGCGTCGATGCCGACCGCGCCGGGCCTTATCTATGAGAGGAAAAAGGGTTACTCGACGGCTTCGATGCGCTTGATCAGGTCGGCGTAGGGCGCGCCGTACTTGTCGCGGATCGAAGCGGTGGCCTCATAGAACGGTTTTTTGTCGATGTCGATGAACTCGACGCCAGCAGCCTTGAGCTTGGCTTCACTGCTGGCAGACTTGGCGTCCCACAGCTCGCGCTCCTGGATCTGCGCGGCTTTGGCGGTGTTCTTCACCAGCACCTGTTGCTCGGGGGTGAGCTTGTTCCAGGTGATTTTCGACATCACGATGGGCTCGGGCAGAA
This sequence comes from Pseudomonas sp. 21615526, assembly GCF_013386245.1. Lineage (NCBI taxonomy): Bacteria > Pseudomonadati > Pseudomonadota > Gammaproteobacteria > Pseudomonadales > Pseudomonadaceae > Pseudomonas > Pseudomonas sp. 21615526. Next base: position 22,854 of record NZ_JACAOM010000020.1, read on the forward strand.
TCAGGTGGCCGGTCAGGCTGTAGAACTTGGCGTTCTGGTAGTGGTTGTGTTCCAGCAGGGTGGGCGGGTTGTTTTCCGCGCCGTCAATCACGCCGGTCTGCAGGGCGCTGAAGATCTCGCCGGTGTCCATGGCAATGCCGTTGCCGCCCATGGCGTTGATGGTTTCGATGAAGATCGGGTTGCCCTGCACGCGGATCTTCATGCCCTTGAGGTCTTCGATCTTGCGCACCGGTTTCTTGGTGTAGAGGTTGCGCGTGCCGCCGTCCATCCAGGCGAGCGCCACCAGGTTGAATTCGGAGTCGGTGATCTTGGCGAGGATTTCATCGCCGATCTCGCCGTCGATGACCTTGCGCATATGCGCCTGGTCGCGGAACACGAACGGCATGTTGAACACGTTCACGTCCGGCACCACCGGGCCGACGATGCCGAGGCTGACCCGGGCCATCTGGATCGCGCCGACCTGGGCCTGTTCGACCACTTCCTTTTCCGAGCCCAGCACGCCGCCGGGAAACATCTTGAAGGTCAGGCCGCCGTTGCTTTCGGCCACCAGGGTTTTACCCAGCTGTTCTTCGGCGACGACGGTGGGGTAGCCGGCGGGGTGGATGTCGGCGAATTTGATTTCCAGCGCGTGGGCGGCACCGGCGAAGACGAAGGTGAAGGGGAGTGCGGCGAGGAGCAAAGTGCGTTTGAAGTCCATGGGGTGTCTCTCCAGTCTTGTTATTGTTTTATTCAAGGCACAGCGATGCAGCTAGAGGATGAAGGTGGGCTCCGGCAATCCGGTGACCCCGGGGTTGAGGGCAAACACGCCGCCGGCCAGCGACTGGGCACTGTGGTCGTCGCGGATCGAGGTGACGAACAGGGTGTCCAGGCGGTTGCCACCGGAGGCGCACATGGTGGGTTTTTTCACCGGCACGGCCAGTGAGCGGTCGAGACGGCCGTCGGGGGTAAAGCGGTGGACCAGCCCGGCATCGTTGGCGCAGATCCAGTAGCAACCTTCGGCATCCACGGCGGCTCCGTCAGGGCGGCCGAGGAACTGGTGCATATCCACAAACAGCCGCCGATTGGACGGCGTACCGCTGTCGATGTCGTAGTCGAAGGCCCAGACCTGCTGGACCAACGGGTGCGAATCCGAGAGGTACATCGTGCGCCCGTCCGGGCTGAAGGCCAGGCCGTTGGGGGTGATGAAACCGTTGAGTGTGGTGTGAACCGCCCGGCCTGTTTCGTAGCGATACAGTGCACCGTCGGCCGCATTCTCGGCCATGTTCAGCACCATGCTGCCGGCCCAGAACCGGCCCTGGCGATCACAGCGGCCATCGTTCAGGCGCATGTCCGGGCGGGCGTGCTCGACGCTGGCCAGGGGCGCAGTGTCGAGCCTGCCATCGTTGTGGGGCGTCAGCCGGAAAAACCCGGTTTGCATGCCCGCGACCCAATCGCCCGCTGAGGTGCGGGCGATGCAGGCAAGCATCTGCGGAGCTTTCCAGGCCTGCGCCTGGCCGCTGGTGGCGTTCCAGCGTTGCAGTTCGCCTGTGGGAATATCCACCCAGTACAGGGCGTTTTCCCCGGGTACCCACACCGGGCATTCACCCACGGCGTTGCGGGCGTCGACAATCAGTTCTGCTTGCATGGCCACTCATTCCCTTGGGTTGGTCTGTGGTCAGTCACCGAACGGGCCGGCGGCGCAAAACGCGCCACCCTGGTACACCCGCGCCGGGTCGTCGGCAGCGGGCATCGGCTGGGCTTCCACCTGTTTGCGGAATACTTCGGAAGAGTCCCGCGGGGTGAAGCCCAGGTGCGCGGCGAAGCGGTTGTCCCACCACACATCGAGGTTATCCGACATGCCGTAGACCACGGTATGCCCGACATTCGGTGTGTACAGCGAGCGTTCGAGCAGTTGGGTGAGGTCGTCGAAGCTCAGCCAGGTGTGCATCATCCGGCGGTTCTGGGGTTCCGGGAACGAGGAGCCGATGCGGATGCTGACGGTCTCGATGCCATAGCGATCGAAGTAGAAACTGGCCATGTCCTCGCCGTAGGATTTGGACAGCCCGTAGTAACTGTCGGGGCGGCGCGGGGAGTGGGCGTCGAGGGCTTCGTCCTGCTTGTAGAAGCCGATCACGTGGTTGGAGCTGGCGAAGATGACGCGCTTGACCCCATGGCGGCGCGCCGCTTCATAGATGTGGAAGATCCCGCAGATGTTCGCGCCCAGCACTTCCTCGAACGAGCGTTCCACCGATACGCCGCCGAAATGCAGGATCGCATCGACGCCTTCCACCAGTTGGTGCACGGCTTGTTTGTCGGAAAGATCGCAAGGCAATACTTCTTCGCTGTCGTCAGCGGCCGGGGCCATGTCGGCGATATCCGACAGGCGCAGTACCTTGGCGTAAGGACGCAGGCGTTCGCGCAAGACTTTGCCCAGGCCACCGGCGGCACCGGTGAGCAGCAAGCGGTTGAACGGGGTAGGGGCGGTTGTGGTGGTCATGGTGATCCCGTTATTGTTGTAGGTTGTCGTATGACTGATCCGAAGTATCCTTAGGGTTTCCTACACTTGTCAACGCACTATTGGTCGAAGTTGATAGAGGCTCATCGCTGTCCTGTGGCGAGGGGGCTTGCTGTGGCGAGGGAGCTTGCTCCCGCTGGAGTGCGAAGCGCTCCCAAGATTTTGGGGCCGCTGCGCAGCCCAGCGGGAGCAAGCTCCCTCGCCACAGCAATCTCCCTCCCCACGGCAACCTCCCCCGTCACAAAAGCCTTTCCGGTTGTTTGTAAACCGCTATAACAACGACAGCGGGTAACTGATGAATATCCGGTTTTCATCAAACTCGTTGGTACTGAAATCCCGGCGCATCGTTGCGTTGCGCCAGCGCACATTCAGGTCCCGCAGTGGACCGCTTTGTACCGTGTAGGCCAGCTCCGACTCACGGCCCCACTCCTTGCCATTGGTGATCGCCCCGGTGTGCACGTTATCGCCACTGATGTAGCGGTTCATCATGGTCAACCCGGGAATGCCCAGTACCACGAAGTTGAAGTCGTGCCGCACCTGCCAGGATTTTTCCTTGGCGTTGTCGTAGCTGGCGTTGTAGCTGTCGTTGGCCAGGGTGCCGCCGCTGGTGCCGTTGACCCGCATCCAGGCGCTGTCGCCGGTGAGTTTCTGCAGGCCGATATAGAAGCTGTTGCCTTTGTATTTGGCCGAGAGCAGGGCGAACGCGGTTTTGTTGTCGAGGTCGCCGGCCAGGGCCTTGCCGTCTTCCTTGCCGGTGAAGAACCCGAGGTTGGCGCCCAGGGTCCAGTCGCCCACGGGCTGGCTGTGGGTGAGGTTGAAATACTGTTGCTGGTAGATGTCACTGAGTTCGGCGTACCACACGCCAACCTGGGTGCGCTTGTCGTTGAAGGTGTATTCGCCGCCGCCGAAGTTGAAGCGGTCCGAGGTGAATGCGGCTTTGCCGTTGAGGAACATGTCATCCATGCTCGCGTCGTTGCGCGGGCTGTTGCCGCGGAACTGGCCGCCATACAAAGTCAGGCCGGCGATTTCCCTGGACGTTACCTGGCCGCCGCGGAACGTTTGCGGCAGTGAGCGGCCGTCATCCGAGCGCAGGATCGGCAGTACCGGCATCCATTCGCCGACTTTCAATTCGGTGTTCGACAGCTTGGTTTTCAGCGCCACGCCCAGGCGCCCGAAGTTATCGGCAGGGCGGCCATCGCTGCGGGTCGGCAGCAGTTGGGTGCCGGCGGTACCTTTGCCGCCGTCGAGTTTCTGCGAGTAAAGGCCCAGCACGTCCAGGCCGAAACCGACGGTGCCTTGGGTGAAGCCGGACCTGGCATCGAGAATGAAGTTTTGCGTCCACTCCTCGGCCTTGCCCTGGGGGTAGGCGGGGTTGGTGAAGTTGCGGTTGAAGTAGGCGTTGCGCAGGTTGAGCGTGGCGGCGGCGTCATCGATGAAGCCTTCTGCCGAGGCGGTGGCGGGGAGGGTAAAGGCCAGGCTGCTCAAACCGATGGCGGCAAAACGGGTGGTGCCGGAGAAATGGCGGACGTGTTGGCTCACAGTGACGCTCCCTTGTCTTTTTGTTGTTTTTATTTTTTTGTTATACGTTGTCGTACAACATTGAGGGCGATATTTGCGAGGTTTCAGGGGGATGTCAATCGAAAGTTATACGATGACTCCCTGCGTGAAGGGAGTCAGGGGGGAAGGAGTTATCCCGCTGCAACCATGGGCGGCAAGGTGCCAAGCAGCGAAACGGCGGCTACCGCTGAAACACCTAGTAACCATTCAATCATCACGCTGGCCTTCAAGGCAGGCAGCCGCTGCTCACAGTTGTGAATCCGCAGGCGGTTCAGCAGCGCCAGGGCGAGCATGCCGAACACCAGCAGCACCTTGATCAACAGGATCAGGGCGAACCCTGTGAACAAGGGCGTCGGCCAGAACTGCCCGGTGAGCACCCGCACGTTGATCAATCCGGTCACCAGCAGCCCTGTCACCAGGCCATAACCGATGCCACTGAAGCGCTTGAGGATCGGTTCTAACGGATAGCGGGGCGATTGCCTGAGGATCAACACCAGCAGGAGCAGGCCGCCCAGCCAGGCACCGACACACACCAGGTGCACCACCTGATTGAGGATCAGCAACTGTCCGGCCATGCCATTGAGCATGGCGCCATGGCCCACCGGTGCCAGTGTCGCCAGCAGCAATGCACAGAGCGGCAGGCGCAACGCCTTCCACGGCGTCATCAGGCCCAGCACCAGCAGCACGTTCAGTAGCAAGTGCCAGGTCCAGACCTGGCCGAAGAAGGTTTTGCCCAGCACCAACTGCACGGTCGACCATTCCAGCGCGCCCAGCCCGACACCGGCCATGCTCGCGCTGATCAACAACAGCCACGCCACCCCCGACACCAATGCCAGCCACGCCAACCCTTGGGTGATGCGCGACAGTTGGCGGTCCAGCACCGGTTGCGGTCCCGCGCCCAGCAGCCAGGGCCTGAACACACAGGCCCCGAACATCAACAGCACGACGATGAAATGCAGGAAACGGCACAGCACCAGCAGGGTGGCCATGGATTATTGGCCGACCTTGAAGCTGTATTCACCGTTGCTCTTGTGGGTATCCACCGAGACCGCGTTCCACACCACTTTGTAGGTGCCGGCGGCCAAGGGTGCGGCCGGTGTCACCACCAATACTTTCTTGTCGGCGTCCGGGGTTTCCAGGCCCTTGATCGCGACTTCGGTGCCGTCCTTGCTCAGGGATACCTTGGTGAAGGTCGCTTCAACGCCTTCGCTGAACGTCAGGCGCAGGTCCTTGGGCGCGGCGACGCTGCTGTCGGCGGCAGGCTCCGAGCTTTTCAGGTGGGCGTGGGCAAACGCGGCCGAGGCGCCCAGCAGGGAAGCGAGCAGGGCAACGGTGGTGAGGGTCTTCTTGATCAACATTGTTCAATACCTTCAGGTGAGAGTCAGTCGTTCGGTAGTGCCATGTGCAACAAGGGGAAGGGCTTGCCTTCGCCATCGATGGGCGAGCGGCCGGTCTGGATAAAACCATAGTGCAGGTAGAAACCCACGGCCTGTGGATTCTGCTCGTTCACGTCGACCCGCAGGGTGTCGTGGCGGGCGCGGACGAAGTCCAGCAACTGGCGACCGATGCCCTGGCCGCGTCGGTTCGGGTCGATAAACAGCATCTCGACATTATTGCCGCCGGTGCCGACGAAGCCGCCAATGCCTTGGGCATCTTCGTACACCCACACCTCAAGGGCGGGCATCGGCAGGTAGCAGTCGCGTACCAGGGGCAGCAGGCGCTGGATGTCGTCTTCGCTGAGAAAGTCATGGGTGGCGCGCACCGAGCGTTCCCACAGTGCACCCAGCACCGGGTCGTCGCACGCGCTTCGCTGTCGAATAGTCATGGGGGATGATCCTTCGAGGGGATGGCGATGCTAACCAATCCGCTATCGACGGGGAAGGTTCTTGTACGAAGTTTCACAGTGGCGTGTCGCCGCGATCTAGAGCGGATGGTAGTCTTGAAGCCATGTTGTTGTCAGGGAGCCCTTATGGGCAATCACAAGATCGGTATTCGTCGGGTCAACGTCGAAAAGATTCTGCTGGCGGCTGAAAAGGTCTTCGCCGAGAAGGGCTATGGCAGCACCGCCATGGCCGACATCGCTGAAGAAGTGCAACTGCCGCGCTCCAACCTGCATTACTACTTCAGTACCAAGAGCGAGCTGTACAGCGCGGTGTTGTTCGACCTGCTGGAGGTGTGGAAGCAGGACGCCTTGTGCTTCGAGATGTTCGACGACCCGCGGGTGGTGCTCAGTAGCTACATCCGCGCCAAGATGCAACATTCCCGCAGCCGGCCTTATGGTTCGAAAGTCTGGGCGAATGAAATCATCCACGGCGCGCCAACCCTGGGGGAGGCGCTGGATGTGAGCCTGTATGACTGGGCCAAGATGAAGGAAGCGAAGATTCGCCAGTGGGTGGAGGACAAGCGGATTTTGCCGGTGGAGCCGTCGAGCCTGCTGTATATGATCTGGGCGTCGACCCAGCACTATGCCGACTTTGATCATCAGGTGAAGATCCTGAATGACCATCAGCCGTTGTCGGACATGCAGTTTGAGCGGGCGGTGCAGACGGTGACGAGTGTGATCCTGCGGGGGATCGGGTTGGAGCCCTAGATCGTTCCCACGCTCCGCGTGGGAATGCCGCCTGGACGCTCTGCGTCCGTTCTTAAGGTCGTGACGCGGAGCGTCAACGGATGCATTCCCACGCGGAGCGTGGGAACGATCATTCAGGCTACACCGCCTCGCGGTAGGGGTTCCTCGGGTCCTGCGTCCAGTTCAAAAACGGCTTTCCGGTATCCACCGGCACCATCTCGATACAGTCCGCCACCGGGCAGGTGATCTGGCACAGGTTGCACCCCACGCACTCATCATCGATCACCTCGTATTTATGTGTCCCATCCGCCTGCTTCAAGCTGGCAATCGCCTGGTGCGACGTGTCTTCACAGGCAATATGGCAACGCCCACAGCCAATACATGCCGCCTGGTCAATTTTGGCGATCACCTGGTAATTGATATCCAGGTACTTCCAATCCGTCGTATTGCCCACCGCCCGCCCGGAAAATTCCTGCAGGCTGCTGTAACCCTGGCTGTCCATCCACCGCGACAGCCCGTCCTTCATTTCTTCGACAATCCGAAACCCATGCAGCATCGCCGCCGTGCACACCTGCACCGCGCCGCAGCCCAGCGCGACGAATTCCGCTGCATCGCGCCAGTTGCCAATCCCGCCAATCCCGCAGATCGGCAAGCCTTGTGTCTGTGGGTCCCGGGCAATCTCCGCCACCATGTTCAGTGCGATGGGTTTCACCGCCGAGCCGCAGTAACCCCCGTGGGTGCTTTGGGTGCCGACCATCGGCAGGGCGACCATGCGCTCCAGGTCGACACTGGTGATGGAGTTGATGGTGTTGATCAGCGACACCGCATCCGCGCCCCCGCGATACGCTGCCCGCGCCGCCACGCGTATGTCGGTGATGTTCGGCGTGAGCTTGACGATCACCGGCAGCGAGCAATAGGTCTTGCACCAGCGCGTCACCTGTTCCACATACTCCGGCACCTGGCCCACCGCCGCGCCCATGCCGCGTTCCGGCATGCCGTGGGGGCAGCCGAAGTTCAGCTCGATGCCGTCACAGCCGGTGGCTTCCACCAGTGGCAGGATGTGCTTCCACGACTCCTCAACACACGGCACCATCAATGACACGATCAGCGCGCGGTCCGGCCAGTCCTTTTTCACCTGGGTGATTTCCCGCAGGTTGATCTCCAGGGAGCGGTCGGTAATCAGCTCGATGTTATTGATGCCGAGCACTTCACGGTTGGCACCAAAGTGCGCCGAGTAGCGCGATGAGACGTTGACCGCTGCCGGGTCTTCGCCAAGGGTTTTCCAGACCACGCCGCCCCAGCCTGCTTCAAAGGCGCGGACCACGTTGTAGGCCTTGTCGGTAGGCGGTGCAGAGGCCAGCCAGAACGGATTGGGGGCTTTGATACCGGCGAATACAATCGAGAGATCGGCCATTACGCAGCCTCCACATTCAGCATGAGTTGAGCGTGCATGGCTTCAGCGGCCAGCTTGCCGTGTTGCACGGCCTGGACGGTGAGGTCCTGGCCGAGGCTGACGCAATCGCCGCCGGCGTACACACCGGGGATGCTGGTGCGCAGCTGTTCGTTGACGAAGATCCGATCGCCCTGGCGTTGCAGTTGGTGGGCCAGCGGGTCGTGCAGCGCCTCGTCGTCGAAGCCTTGGCCGATGGCCTTGAAGATCGCGTCGGCGGCCAGTTCGAAGGTCTCGCCGGTGGCTTGCAGGCGGCCATCGACCATGCGGGTGCGGGCGAAACGCATGCCGCGCACATGGCCCTGGTCGTCGAGCAACACTTCTTCGGGCTGGGCCCAGGTCAGCAGGCGTACCTGGTTGGCCTTGGCGATGTCCTGCTCATGGCCGGTGGCGCCCATTTCAGCCAGGCCACGGCGATACACCAGGTTGACGTCACGGGCACCGAGGCGGGCCATTTGCACCGCCATGTCGATGGCCGTGTTGCCGGCGCCGAGCACGATACAACGGTCGGCCAGGGGCAGTTGACTGAGGTCGTCGGCCTGGCGCAGTTCACGGATGTAGTCGGTGGCGGCGAGCAGGCCGGGGGCGTCTTCGTGTGGCAGGCCGAGCTGTTTGCTGGCAGCCAGGCCAAGGCCGAGGAACACTGCATCGAACTGCTGGTGCAGTTCGCTCAAGGTCAGGTTGTCGCCCAGGCGCTGGCCGTGGCGGATCTCGATGCCGCCGATCTGCAGGAGGAAATCCAGTTCCTTCTGTGCGAAGTCATCCACCAGCTTGTACTTGGCGATCCCGTATTCATTCAGGCCGCCGGCTTTTTCCCGGGCTTCGAAAATCACCACGTCATGGCCGTGCAGGGCGCTGCGATGGGCGCAGGACAACCCCGCAGGCCCGGCGCCGACCACCGCGATGCGCTTGCCGGTGGGCGCGGCGCGCTGGAACGGGTGTTCGCTGAAGTGCGCGTTGTCCACCGCGTAACGCTGCAACAGGCCGATCAGCACCGGGGCGCATTCCTCGGCATTGTTGCGCACGCAGGCTTGCTGGCAGAGGATTTCCGTCGGGCAGACCCGGGCGCAACTGCCGCCGAGGATATTCGCCGAGAGAATCTTCTGTGCGGCGCCCTGGACGTTCTCCGTGTGGATATTGCGGATGAACGACGGGATATCGATCTCGCTGGGGCACGCGTTGACGCACGGCGCGTCGTAGCAGTAGAGGCAGCGCGAGGCTTCCAGTTGGGCTTGCCGGGCATTGAGCGGCGGCGCCAGGTCGGTGAAATGCGCGGCGAGGGCCGCCGCATCTTCATGGGGGTGGGGAAGATGGTTCAGGGTCTGGATCACGGTATTGGCCTCACGGTTTTTGAGGTGCTGCCTCTGGTGGGCAGTGGTTTTTTTGTTGCCTGTACCGGCCTCATCGCAGGCAAGCCAGCTCCCACAGGGGAATGCATTTCAAATGTGGGAGCCGGGCTTGCCCGCGATAGGCCGAAGGCCGCTTTCAGCGTTTCACAGCAACCGGCCTGGAACGCTCCGCCCGCTTGCCCAACTGCTCAAACACCGGCGGATACGTCGGCCGTTCGATATACCGACCCGCACCCCGTTCGGCGCGCAAATCCCCATCCGCCCAGACCAGCTTGCCCTGGCTGATGGTATGGCTCGGCACGCCGCGCACGGTCTTGCCTTCGAAGATGTTGAAGTCGACTTTCTGGTGGTGAGTCTTCGCGGAAATGGTCCGTGTGCCTTGCGGGTCCCACAGCACCAGGTCAGCATCGGCCCCCACGCGGATCGCACCTTTACGCGGGTACAGGTTGAAGATCTTCGCGGTGTTGGTAGACGTCAGCGCAACGAATTCCTGCATCGACAAGCGCCCAGTGTTCACGCCCTCATCCCACAACACCGCCATGCGGTCTTCGATACCGGCAGTGCCATTGGGAATCTTGCTGAAGTCATCCCGCCCGGCGGCTTTTTGCTCGGCGCAGAAGCAGCAATGGTCGGTGGCGGTGGTGTGCAGGTTGCCCGATTGCAAGCCATGCCACAGTGCCTCCTGATGCCCGCGCGGGCGGAAGGGCGGGCTCATCACATAGCCGGCGGCGGTCTGCCAGTCGGGGTGTTGATACACGCTGTCGTCCAGCAGCAGATGCCCGGCCAATACTTCGCCGTACACCGGCTGGCCCTTGCTGCGGGCGTAGGTGATTTCATCCAGCGCTTCCTTGGTGGACACGTGCACCAGGTACAGCGGCGTGCCGATGGTTTCGGCAATCCTGATCGCCCGGCTGGCGGCTTCACCTTCCACCTGCGAAGGCCGCGACAACGGATGCGCTTCAGGCCCGGTAATGCCCTGGGCCATCAGCTTGCGTTGCAGGTGATACACCAGCTCGCCGTTTTCGGCATGCACCGTCGGTACCGCACCCAGTTCCAGGCAGCGTTCGAAGCTCGCCACCAAGGTGTCGTCGGCGGCCATGATTGCGTTCTTGTACGCCATGAAATGCTTGAAGCTGTTGATGCCGTGTTGGCTCACCAGCTCGGCCATTTCCTCGCGGACCTGCTCGCTCCACCAGGTAATGGCGACGTGAAAGCCGTAGTCGGACGCCGACTTCTCGGCCCAGCCGCGCCACTGATGGAAGGCTTCCAGCAGGGATTGCTGCGGGTTGGGAATCACGAAGTCGATGATCGACGTGGTGCCGCCCGCCAACCCGGCGGCCGTGCCACTGAAAAAATCTTCACTGGCCACGGTGCCCATGAAGGGCAACTGCATATGGGTATGGGGGTCGATGCCGCCGGGCATCAGGTATTGACCGCTGCCGTCGAGTATCTCGGTGCCGGCGGGAATATCCAGATCAGTGCCAATGGCGCGGATTAGACCGTCTGCGCATAAAACATCGGCTCGGTAACTTTCATCATGGGTAATAACGGTAGCGCCACGGATCAACAGCGACATGTCGAGTTCCTCACAGGCTTGACCGGCTTGTGCCAGTTCTAAGTGTTGTCATGCATCGCGCCGCTGGAAAATTAATTCCTGTCAGCGGTGACAGGAATAGAAACTAGCCCGAGTTTTTCGAATGAGCAAGAATATTTTTTATAAGCTTATATCTTTATTAAGTAATTGAATTTTAACGATAAAAAATCAAAATCACCAAAATGTAGCGGCCTCTCACCATTTTGACGCACTTGACAGGTTCCCAATATGAGCAACATTTCCTATTGCAAATCAGACGCTTGAGACATGCCTCTTGACGGGGCCGGTAAATAAAAATAATTGTGTTGCACCAGATTGAGTCCTGATGGTTCGGACAACTTCTGCGTTATTTGGCCTGAGTAACGCTGAAAGTAACGAGGGGCTCTTCGGTCGAGACAATAAAGCTGATAAACATCAGCAAGTTATACAAGCGGTGCGGGCAGGTTGACGGTTTACGGCACGGTTATTGAGTGCGGTGGCGGTTGGCCGGGTCCCGGATGTCATGTTGTCAACGAGGTACTCCGGCCATCCCGTGCACGTCACGGGGTGAGCAAAAATAATTCGAAAAAACCGTGGAGCGGCCATGCAACAGAACAGATCGCAAGTCATTGAGCGCAACGGCCTGTACGAACTCGACGCCGGCCCCGACGTCCTCGACAGCCCCCGCTACAACCACGACATGGCACCGACCAAGGTGCGCGAACGCACCTGGAACAAGTGGCATATCACCGCGCTGTGGATCGGCATGTCGGTGTGTGTGCCGACCTACACCCTGGGCGGCGTGCTCACCGCGTACTTCGGGTTGTCGGTGGGCGAGGCGCTGATGGCGATCCTGCTGGCCAATATCGTGGTGTTGATCCCACTGACCCTCAACGCCTTCCCCGGCACCAAGTACGGCATCCCGTTCCCGGTGTTGCTGCGCTCGTCCTTCGGTGTGCTTGGCTCCAACGTGCCGTGCCTGATTCGCGCCCTGGTGGCGTGCGGCTGGTTCGGCATCCAGACGATGTTTGGCGGCTTGGCGATTCACCTGTTCCTGGGCTCGGTTTTCGAGGGTTGGAAGTCCCTTGGTGGCACCGGTGAAGTGATCGGCTTCATGATCTTCTGGACCCTGAACCTGTGGGTGGTATTGCGTGGCGCCGAGTCGATCAAATGGCTGGAAACCCTGTCTGCTCCGCTGCTGGTAGCGGTGGGAATCGGGCTGCTGGTGTGGGCGCTGCCGAATGTCTCGCTGACCGAGTTGATGGCGATCCCGCCCAAGCGTCCCGAAGGCGCGAGCCTCACCGGCTACTTCATGGCAGGCCTGACGGCGATGGTGGGTTTCTGGGCCACCTTGTCATTGAACATCCCCGACTTCAGCCGCTACGCCAAGAGTCAGAAAGACCAGATCCTCGGGCAGATTTTCGGCCTGCCGCTGACCATGTTCCTGTTCGCCGCCCTCGGCGTAATCATGACCGCCGCCTCGGTGAAACTGGTGGGCGTCAGCGTCTCCGACCCGGTCACCCTGATCGGCCATATCCAGAGCCCGGTGTGGGTGGCCGTGGCGATGGCGCTGATCATCATCGCCACCTTGTCCACCAACACCGCGGCGAACATCGTCTCGCCCACCAACGACTTCCAGAACATCGCCCCCAAGCTGATCAACCGCACCACAGCGGTGGTGCTCACCGGCCTGGTGGGCCTGGCGCTGATGGCCCACGAACTGCTGAAAAAGCTCGGGCTGATCATTTCCGACGTGAGCCTGGAAACCGTCTATTCCAACTGGTTGCTGGGTTACTCAAGCCTCTTGGGGCCGATCGCCGGGATCATGGTGGTGGACTATTTCATCATCAAGAAACAGCAACTGGACCTCGCCGGTTTGTATCGCGATGACGTGTACCCGGCGTGGAACTGGCATGGCTTCCTGGCGTTTGGCGTGCCGGTGGTGTTGACGTTGCTGTCCCTGGGCAGCGACGCGTTCAGCTGGTTCTACAGCTATGGCTGGTTCACCGGCTCGGCGCTAGGTGGCCTATTGTATTACGCCCTCTGCATGAAACGCGGGGCTCGTGTGGTCGCGGTGAAAACACCGCTTTAATCGATGTGGAATGCAATCAAATGTGGGAGCGGGCTTGCTCGCGAATACGGTGTGCCAGTCGCCAGATGTGTTAGCTGAATCACCGCCTTCGCGAGCAAGCCCGCTCCCACATTTTTGATCGCAGTCCTCCAGTGAGAGTCTGGTCAAATTCATAAGAACTACTGCCTGAGGAGATCCCCATGAACGCTGCCATAGACGTTCTGCAATCCACCCATCAGCACATCAACCGCGATCGTCTGTGGCTGTCCCTGATGGAACTCGCCAAGCTCGGCGCCACCCCCAAGGGCGGCGTCTGCCGCCTGGCCCTGACCGACCTCGATCGCCAGGCCCGCGACCTGTTTGTGAAGTGGTGCGAGGAAGCGGGCTGTACCGTGACCATCGATGGCGTCGGCAATATCTTCGCCCGCCGGCCGGGGCGCAATCCCCAGTTGCCGCCGGTGATGACCGGCAGCCATATCGACACCCAGCCCACCGGCGGCAAGTTTGATGGCTGTTTTGGCGTGCTGGCGGGCGTTGAGGTATTGCGCACCCTCAATGACCTGAAGGTGGAAACCGAAGCGCCGCTGGAAGTGGTGGTGTGGACCAACGAAGAAGGCTCGCGCTTTCCTCCATGCATGATGGGCTCCGGGGTGTTTGCCGAGAAATTCACCCTGGCCGACACGCTGGCCAAGACGGATGCCGACGGCGTGACCGTGGGCGATGCGCTGAATGCCATTGGGTATGCCGGATCACGCCCGGTGAGCGGGCACAAGGTGGGCGCATATTTCGAAGCACATATCGAGCAAGGTCCGATTCTTGAGGATGAAAAGAAAACCATCGGTGTGGTGCTGGGCGCCCTTGGCCAGAAATGGTTCGACCTGAAACTGCGGGGTGTCGAGGCGCATGCGGGGCCGACCCCGATGCACCTGCGCAAGGATGCCCTGGTCGGTGCCGCGGCCGTGGTGGCTGCAGTTAACGCGGCGGCGTTGGGTCATCAGCCTCACGCCTGCGGCACCGTCGGTTGCCTGCAAGCGTATCCGGGCTCACGCAACGTCATTCCTGGCGAAGTGCGCATGACCCTGGACTTCCGCCATCTGGAACCGGCGCGGTTGGATTCGATGATTGCCCAGGTGCGCAAAGTGATTGACGAAACCTGCGCCAAGCACGGCCTCACGTTCGAGATGACACCCACCGCTGACTTCCCGCCGCTGTACTTCGACAAAGGCTGCGTGGATGCCGTGCGTGATGCGGCCAATGGGTTGGGGTTGTCCAACATGGATATCGTGAGCGGGGCAGGGCACGACGCGATCTTCGTCGCGGAACTGGGGCCGGCGGGAATGATCTTTGTGCCGTGTGAAGGTGGCATCAGCCATAACGAAATCGAGAACGCGGCGCCGGATGATTTGGCGGCGGGGTGTGCGGTGTTGCTGAGGGCGATGGTGGCAGCTTCGGTGGCAATCGCCAGCGGTAAGTTGGCTGCCTGAGTACGTCCAGTCACTGCGATAAAATGTGGGAGCGGGCTTGCTCGCGAAGGCGGTGTGTCAGCCAGCATATCCGGTGCTGACCCACCGCATTCGCGAGCAAGCCCGCTCCCACAGTTGATCACTGTCGTTCTTGAGACAGGTATCAGGCGTCGGGCAACCAGCCGCCGCCCAGCGCCGTCACCAACCCCACACTCGCCTGCAACTGCCGCGTCTGCACCGCCTGCAACGTGCGCTGCGCCTGCAACGCCGCCGTCTGCGCCGTCACCACATCCAGATAGCTCACAGCCCCCGCCTGGTAACTGTTCATCGCCAGTGCCTGTGTGTGTTCGGCGGCATTCGCGGCGGCTTGTTCGTCCATCGCCTCCTGCTGCAAGTCGCGCAGTTGCCCAAGGTTGTCTTCCACCTCACGCACGGCTCTTAACACCTGGCTGCGATAGTGCGCCGAAGCCTCTTCAAACTCCGCCTTGGCCTGGCGCTCATTGGCGCTCAACCGGCCGCCATCAAAGATCGGCAGATTCACCAGCGGCCCCAGCGCCCAATACCGATTGGCGGCGGAGAACAAGTTGCCCACACCTTGGGTCTGCCCGCCAATCAAGCCGGTCAAACTGAAATCCGGGTACCACGCCGCCTTGGCCACGCCGATATTCGCGTTGGCCGCAAACACCCGTCGCTCGGCTGCCGCGATATCCGGCCGGCGTTGCAGCAGGTGGCTCGGCAGTTGTTGCGGAATCCCCGGCAGCGCGATCAATTGCTTGCTCGGCGGCAGCTGGAATTCACTGGCGGATACGCCCACCAATTCACCAATCGCATGCTCGGTGAGATTGCGTTGACCGCGCACATCGTCAAGCTGCGCCTGTGCTTCAGCCAGCTGATTCTGCGCCCGGGTCAGGTCGAGCTCCGAGGCGATCTGCCCCTCGTACCGGCTGCGGGTCAGTTTCAGCGCCTGGCCAAAATCATCCAGCGAACTGCTGAGAATCCGGCTCTGGGCATCCAGTCCGTTGAGCTGCACGTACAGCGTCGCCAACTGATGCTGCAGGCTCAGGCGCGCCACCGCCAAGTCATCTCCGGAGGCTTGGGCCTGTGCATCGCCAGCCGCCACCTGGTTGCGGATTTTGCCCCACAGATCCAGGTCAAAACTCAGCGCAAACCCCGCCGTGTTGCTGTTGTACACCGAAGGCTGGGTATCACCCCGCAGTGGCCGATTGTCCGATTGCCGCTGGCGCAACGGTTGCGCGCTGGCGGTTATTTGCGGGAACAGCCCGGCATGCAGTTGGCTGGCATACGCCTGTGACGCATCGAAATGCGCCAACGCTGCGGCCAGGTCCGGGTTGGCCTTGAGCAGTTGTTCCTGCAGGTCGTTCAGGCGCGGGTCCTGGTAAAGCTGCCACCACTTCGGCGCCAGTTGGTCGGACGGTTGTGCGCTGTGCCACGGACCGTCGCTGGTCTGTTCGCGGTACTTGGCCGGCAGGTCGATGGTCGGCGCCTTGTAGGTGGGCGCCAGCGAGCAACCGTGCAGTGCCACCAATACCAGGGCCGCGAGGGGTTTAAGCCTTGGGCGCATGGGCACCTCCGGCATCGGCCATTTGCACGGCGTCGCCTTCGCGCAGTGCGTCGGGTGGGTTGTCGACTACGCGGTCAGTGGGTTTCAAGCCCTGGTCAATCACCAGGCGCTCGCCGAGGTCGAGGCCGATGTGGATGTCTTGCAGGTGCACATGGTTCTTGGCGTCCAGTACCGCGACCTGGGTACCTTCGGCGCGGAAGATCAGAGCGCTGGCCGGGATGCTCACGCCATGGGTATCCGCCGGAATCGCCAGGGTGGCTTCGGCGTAGTCGCCGGGCAGCAACTTGCCGTCCGGGTTGTCGGCCACGAACTGTGCGAGCAGGGTGCCGGAGCGGCGGTCGATGGCGGTGGAGTCGCCCATCAGCTTCGCGCTGAATTGTTCGCCGGGGTGCTCGGGTACCGTCAGTTGGGCGGCCAGCCCGGGATGAATCACCGCGGCGTAGTTCTGCGGCACCGGCACGTAGAGGCGCAGTTGGTGGGTGTCGGCGATGTCGAACAGTTCCGGATCGCTGTCGCTGTCAGCCTTGATCAACTGGCCGATGTCGGTGTTGCGCGCGGTGATCACACCGGCGAATGGCGCGCGAATGGTTTTGTAGTCTTCCAGGGCCGAGAGCCGCGCATAGTCAGCCTCGGCGGCCTGGGCGTTGGCCTTGGCCGCCAGCGCGTTGGAGGTTTTTTCATCGGCCTCCTGGCGCGATACCGAATGGCTGTCCAGCAGGTTTTTCCAACGGGTGGCGGTGGTTTGCGCCAGGCGTGCGTTGGCCTGTTCCTGGACCATGCGGGCGTGGGTTTGCGCCACTTGCTGGTCGAGGTCGGGGCTGTCGATCTCGGCGAGAATCTGCCCGGCCTTGACCTGGCTGCCGATGTCGACTTTCCAGTCTTTCAGGTAACCGCTGACCCGTGCATGAATCGGTGCCTTGCTCCAGGCTTCCAGATGCGCGGGCAGGCGCAGGGTGTCGCCGGCCGCGTTCTGTTTGGGCTGGAACACCAGCACCTGCGGCACGGCGGCGGTTTCGGTCCAGGCGGTGACGGATTTTTCATGCATCGTACGGGCGTGCAGGCCGTTGGCGACCAACAGGGCGGCCAGTGTCAGGCCGCCGACACCCATGAGCATCAGACGCTTGCGCGAGGGTTTGTGATCAGACGACATGTGAAGTTTCTCCAGCAGCAGCGCGAGTAGGGTGACGACCGTGGACCAGGCTGAAGACCACGGGTACAAACAGCAAAGTGGCAGTGGTGGCGAGGATCAGGCCGCCGATCACGGCACGTCCCAGCGGCGCGTTTTGTTCTTCGGACAAGGCCAGCGGCAACATGCCGATGATCATCGCCAGGGCGGTCATGCAGACTGGGCGGAAACGGGTGTAGCCGGCTTCCAGTGCGGCCTTGAGTGCATCGCCATGTTCGGCCAGGCGCTCTCGGCAGAAGCTCACCACCAGGATCGAGTTGGCGGTGGCCACGCCCATACAGAGGATGGCCCCCGTGAGTGCGGGCACCGACAATGACGTGCCGCTGAGGAACAGCATCCACACGATCCCCGCCAGCGCTGCCGGCAGTGCGGTGATGATCACGAACGGGTCGGTCCAGGACTGGAAGTTGACCACGATCAGCAGGTAGATCAGCACCACCGCACCGAGCAGGCCGAAGCTCAAGCCGTTGAACGCTTCATGCAGCGCATCGATCTGCCCGTGCAGGCTGATGGTCGCGCCTTTGGGGCGCATCGGGGCCATGTCGTTCAGCACTTTTTGCACATCGCTGGCGACGCCGCCGAGGTCGCGGCCTTGCACGTTGGCGTACAGGTCCAGGGTCGGCTCGATGTTGTAGTGGGTCACCACGGCCGGGCTTTGTACCCGCGAGATGGTCGCCACGCCGCCGAGGATCTGCGACTGACCATCGGCACCGGTTACCGGCAACGCTTCCAGGGACGGCAGGCTGTCGAGGCGGTATTGCGGGGTGGCTGCCACGATCGAATACGACACGCCGTTGGCCGGGTTGAGCCAGAACGTTGGTGCGGTTTGCGAGCTGCCGGCCAGGGACGCAACCATGCTGTTGGTTACGTCACGCTCGGTGATGCCCAGGCCGTTGGCACGCATGCGGTCCACGTTGACTTGCAGTGACGGGTAGCCGGTGGACTGCTGGATGCGCAGGTCGGCAATGCCCGGTATGTGTTTCAGGCGACGTTCCAGTTCGATGGCGTAGGCGCGGTTTTCTTCATCGCTGCGCCCGGAGATTTTCACGTCCAGCGGGGCCGGCGAACCGAAGTTGAGGATCTGGCTGCTGATGTCTGCCGGGAGGAATGCGAACTGGCTGCCGGGGAAGCTTTCGGGCAACGCTTCACGCAGTTTTTTCACGTAGTCGGCGGTGGGCGCATGGTCCTTTTTCAGGGTGACCTGGATATCGCCGTCCTGTGGGCCGATGGTGCCACTGCTGCTGTAGGCCATGTCGATGCCGCTCAGCGGGATGCCGATGTTGTCGACGATGGTGTCCAGTTCGTCGGCCGGAACGATCTCGCGAATCCGCGCTTCGATCCGGTCAAAGGCCGCCGCGCTTTCTTCGATGCGTGTGCCCAGCGGCAAGCGCACGTGCAGGGCCATGGCACCGGCGTCGGTGGCCGGGAAGAAGTCCTGGCCCAGGCTTGGCAGCAGCAGGAACGAGGCGAGGATGCACGCCAGGAAGCCGATGATGAAGCGCTTGCGGGCGCCGAGGGCCAGGGTCAGCAGGCCGTGGTAAACGTCCCGCACGTTGGAGAAGTGACGCTCAAAACCCTGCTGGAAATTCAGCACCGATTGCAGCACCGCGTTGCGCTGCGGTTTGTGCTGGTCGCCCTCGTGATGGTTGATGAATTCATCTTCCGGGTGATGACCTTCACCTTGCTCCGGCACGTGCGGCTTGAGCAGGAACATCGCCAGGGTCGGCACCAGGGTTCGCGACAGAATGAACGAGCTGGCCATGGCGAAAATCACCGCCAATGCCATCGGGCGGAACAGGTAGCCGGCGATGCCTTGCAGCATGAACATCGGCACAAACACGATGCAGATACACAGCAGGGACACGAACGCCGGGCCGACGATTTGCTTGGCGCCGTCGAGGATCGCGTCCTTCACCGCCTTGCCTTGTTCCAGGTGCCAGTTGATGTTCTCGATGGTCACTGTGGCGTCGTCCACCAGGATCCCCACCGCCAACGCCAGCCCGCCGAGGGTCATGACGTTGAGGGTTTGCCCGGTGGCCGCCAGCAGGGCGATGGCCGACAGTACCGCGAGGGGAATCGACGCGGCGATGATGAGGGTCGAGCGCCAGCTGCCGAGGAACAGCAGGATCATCGCACTGGTCAGCAAGGCGGCGATGATGCCTTCCTGGGCCACGCTGCCCACCGACTGTTTGACGAACACCGAGGCGTCGCCGAGCAGCGAGGTCTTCAGCGACGGCGGCAGGGTTTCATTGATGCGCGGCAGCATCTGGCGGATGCCGTCGATGATCGACAGGGTGGAGATGCTGCCGTTTTTCAGGGCCGGCATCAGCACCGCACGGTGGCCGTCGACGCGCACGATGTTGGTCTGCGGCGGCGAGCCGTCACGCACGTGGGCCACCTGGCCGATGGTGATGATCGCACCGTCGACTGTCTTGATCGGCAAGTCGTTGAGCTCATCAATCGCCTTGGGGCTGTTGTTGAGCAAGATCGTGTATTCGTTGGGGCCGAGTTTGGCGGTACCCACCGGGATGATCTGGTTTTGCAGGGCCAGGGCGTTGCCCACGTCCTGTGCCGAGAGGCCTTTGGCGGCCAGCGCCTGGGGGTCAAGGTCGAGGGTGATCTGGCGTTGCTTGCCGCCCATTGGCGTGGGCATGGCCAGGCCGGGCAGGGCGCTCAGGGGCAAGCGGATGTTGTTCTGCACCAGGTCGCGGATCTTCGCTTCCGACAAGCTGGGGCTTGAGAACGCCATCTGCAGAATCGGCACCGTAGAGGCGCTGTAGTTGAGGATCAGCGGCGGCGTAATGCCCGGTGGCATCTGCTTGAGCACGGTTTGTGACACCGCTGTTACCTGGGCGTTGGCGGTGCGGATATCCACGCCGGGCTGGAAGAAAATCTTCACGATGCCCATGCCGGGTAACGACTGCGATTCAATGTGCTCGATGTCGTTGACGGTGGTACTCAGGGAGCGTTCGTAGGTGTAGATCACGCGACCGGCCATGGCGTCCGGAGACAGGCCGTTGTACTGCCAAACCACCGCAACGACGGGGATGCCAATATCGGGAAATACGTCAGTGGGGGTACGCAAGGCCGCCATGGGCCCGATGATGCAGATGAAAATTGCCAGCACGATAAACGTGTAGGGCTTGAGCAGTGCGGTCTTTACCAGCCCGAGCATGCCGTAACCTCCAAAGGAGTTGGATTGCAAACGCTCGCAGTCTTGACGGACCCACCTAACACGCACCTTTCAGCCAGGTGAAGGAAGATTTAGTTAACGGCTGAAGATCCTTTCATATGTATTCATTTGTTCAACAATGGTGACAGTAACAAGCTGGATACCGATCGAACGGGAGCTGTTTCGCCTGTTCACTCTTTATCCATTTGGAGTTCTGCCATGTCGCTTAAACCCTTGTTGTTGATCCCGGCCTTGAGTGCGGTCCTGTTGTTGTCGGCGTGTGCCGGCCCGATGCCGAAGGCGGACCCGAGCGAAGCCTGGATCGGCTTGCAAGAGGAGGCACCCAACGACCTGATGGCCGAGCGGGTGGACGGTAAAAACATTAATGATGGCCGCTACTTCGAAGTGAAACCCGGCGCGCATCGCCTGGACGTCACCTTGTTTGAAGAAGAGGCGGGGGATGATAACCAGCAGGATTGTCGCGGGCATGTGACCTACGGCAACTTCAAGGCCGGCGAGCATTACACCCTGGTGGAATCCAGCCTGGGTACGACGGTGCGTGCCGAGTTGAAGGATAGTCACGGCAAGGAATTGGCGCAGACCGAAGACTTCAGTTGCATGCCTGGCTAAGGCGTCAGGCGTGGTGCCCGGCGGGTTTGTGCAGCTTGCCGGGTGCTGCGGGTTTTACGTGTGGGTGATGGTGCCGGCGGGTCACGCGCATCACGCCCCACAGCATGGCGGCGGCGACGGCCAGCCAGCCACAGATCAAAAGCAGAATCGTTGTTGTCAGGCTCATAAGTGCCTCCTTTCGCCCGGTGCCGGGCACACACTGTCTTCTCAATGGACAGTCTAGCTATCCGCAGGTTGCCTGCTATTGACCAATGGTCGTGTGCGTCCAACTTGTTTGCTCTATCGCCGGCCTTTTACTGCGCTGCAAGGCTATACCCGCGCCCCGGAGCGTCCTATGATCAGGGCCCACGTCGACCGTTGATCAAGTGAGTGAAGAAGTTGCGGTTTCCCTCGAACATTAAAACCTCCTGGTGGGTCGCCGCCTGTTTCATGGGGCTGGCGGCCTGTTCCTCGCATCCAAAACCCACGAGCATCCCGGGGCTGCCGGAGAGTGTCGAGCTCAAGGGCGTGCCGGCGTTTCGCGGTGAGACTTACCTCGGTGGCCCAGCCGCTCTTGCCAGCATGCTGTCTCAACAAGGCATTGTGATTACACCGGGGCTATTGGATAAGCCACTGCATTTGCCGGGCGCTGAAGCGGACCTTGAACGCAACATGCAGGTGCTGGCCCGTGAATACGGGATGTTGGTGTACCCGCTGGAAGATCAGCTGCCGGCGCTGCTGGCACAGGTCGCGGCCGGGTATCCGGTGATGGCGCGTATCACCCAGGGCTCGACCTTCTGGGCCGGTCCGCGGTATGTCGTGGTGGTGGGTTACAACAAGCAGAAGAGCATGGTGCTGCTGCGTTCAGGCTTGGCGCGACGCATGCCGATGGATTTCAGTGCGTTTGAGTCGGCGTGGAAAGACGGCGGCAAGTGGGCGGTACTTATTCAGCGGCCCACCCAGTTGCCGGTCAAGGTCGACGCCCAGCGCTGGCAGCAGGCTGCCAGCGCCACGGCCCAGGCGGGCCAGGAACAGGCGGCGGCCCAAGCAGTCAAGGCACTGGCCAGTCATGCCAAATAAAAAAACGGCGCTCAAGGGCGCCGTTTTTTATGTCGCTATTTACGGGTCAGCGGGACTCGGTGACCTGAACATTCGCCCGTGGGCGGTTCTTCAGGTTCTTGTCAGCCTTGTAGCGCAATGCGACGTCTGGCACCGAGCCGCTCTTGCCGGTTTCGACCCAGCTGCGGATGCGCCCGGCATCGGCAAAGTGGGTGAATTTGCCGAAGGCATCGAGGATCACCAGCGACACCGGGCGATTACCCATGCTGGTCACCAGCACCAGGCAATGGCCGGCCTGGTTGGTAAAGCCGGTCTTGGTCAGCTTGATGTCCCAGTTGGCGCGGTTGATCAGGTGGTCAGTGTTGGAGAAACCCAGGGTGTAGTTGGGTTTGCGGAACGACACGGTCTTTTCCTTGGTGGTGCTCAACTGGCTGAGCATCGGGTACTTGCGTGCAGCGGCCAGCAGTTTGCTCAAGTCACGGGCGGTGGACACGTTGTGGATCGACAAGCCGGTGGGCTCTACATAGTGGGTGCTGGTCATGCCCAGTGCCTTGGCCTTGGCGTTCATCGCTGCGATGAAGGCCGGGTAGCCGCCCGGGTAGTGGTGGGCCAGGCTGGCGGCGGCGCGGTTTTCCGAGGACATCAGGGCAATCAGCAACATCTCCTTGCGCGGCATCTCGCTGCCGATCTTGACCCGGGAGAACACGCCTTTCATCTCTGGCGTGTCCTTGATGTTGATGTCGATGTATTCATCCATGTTCTGCTTGGCTTCCAGCACGATCAGGCCGGTCATCAGTTTGCTCACCGAGGCGATCGGCACGATGACATCCGGGTTGCTGGCATAGATGACTTTGTTGGTCTGCAGGTCTACCACCATCGCACTGCCGGAGGCGATGTGCAGGGTGGACATGTCGCGGGGAGCGGTGGTGGTTTCGCTTGCGCTCGCGAAGGTGCCTGTCAATGCAAAAAATAGGCTGACAATGGAAAGATGAATTTTCACGCGGATGAACTCGCTAAAAAAAGTAGGGATATACCGTTCTGCACGGACTTTCTGATAAATGCCGTTACATTTTAGGAGTATGGATCAGAAACTGTCGAATGTTCTTCTGAAAACAGATGAAACCCCTTAAAAACAAAGAAAAAACTACTTTTTTTCGGCCAATAAAAAGCCCTGCGATAAGGCAGGGCTCTTTCAGAACGGCTGGTTATTAGACGTGCAGGGTTTCGGCGGCGTACAGGGTGTTTTCCAGCAGGCAGGCACGGGTCATCGGGCCGACACCACCGGGTACCGGGGTGATCCAGCCGGCACGGGGCAGGGCGGTTTCATACACCACGTCGCCCACGAGCTTGCCATCGTCCTGGCGGTTGATGCCCACGTCGATGACGATGGCGCCTTCCTTGATCCACTCACCCTTGACCAGGCCCGGCTTGCCGGCGGCGACGACCACCAGGTCGGCGCGGCCAACGTGGCCGGCCAGGTCCTTGGTGAAGCGATGAGTCACGGTCACGGTGCAGCCGGCCAGCAGCAGTTCCATGGCCATCGGGCGACCGACGATGTTCGAGGCGCCGACGACGACGGCATCCAGGCCATACAGATCGACGCCGGTGCTTTCCAGCAGGGTCATGATGCCCTTCGGGGTGCACGGGCGCAGCAGCGGGATACGCTGGGCCAGGCGGCCGACGTTATAAGGGTGGAAACCGTCGACGTCCTTGTCCGGGCGGATGCGTTCGAGCAATTTCGACGCGTCCAGATGCTCGGGCAATGGCAGTTGCAGCAGGATGCCGTCGATGGCCGGATCGTCGTTGAGGCTGTCGATCAGGTCGGTGAGGGCCTGTTGGGTGGTGTCTTCAGCCAAGTCGTAGGCTTTGGAAATAAAGCCGACCTCTTCACAGTCTTTACGCTTGTGCGAGACATAAACCTGAGAGGCAGGATCGCTGCCGACCAGGATCACCGCGAGGCCCGGCGTGCGCAGGCCTTGTTGGCTGCGCTCGGCGACTCGTTTGGCGATCTGCTGGCGCAGGCTGGCGGCGATTGATTTGCCGTCGATAAGTTGTGCAGTCATTACGCGTGATTAACCATCGAGAGGGGGAAGAAAAGTGCGCGCATTCTCGCATGCCATGGCGTGAGGGCAAAGGCGCTTGGTCTGCAAATTCCCCTAACCCCTTAAATAAAATGAATTTTTTATAAAAAGGATTTGACGGGTTTCGGGTCCATCTATACTATTCGTCGCACTTGTCGGGCACAGCCTAGCACTGGTTAGTTTGTAATCCTCCAAGAGTACAGATTAATAAGGCGCCCGTAGCTCAGCTGGATAGAGCATCCGCCTTCTAAGCGGATGGTCGCAGGTTCGAGTCCTGCCGGGTGCGCCATTAGGCAGCTTTGGCACAAGTAGCGCAATATGGTGGGCGTAGCTCAGTTGGTAGAGCACGGGATTGTGACTCCCGTTGTCGAGGGTTCGATCCCCTTCGTCCACCCCATATTTAAAAAGGCGCCAGATTAATAGTCTGGCGCCTTTGCTTTAAAAGCTTCAAGCGCGGATGTGGTGGAATTGGTAGACACACTGGATTTAGGTTCCAGCGCCGCAAGGTGTAAGAGTTCGAGTCTCTTCATCCGCACCAAATAAAGTTTCGTGAAGGCCTGCGGGTCGACGCGAAGCTCAACAAATAGCCTTATTGACGGGCTTTTTGGTCACGCAATATGGTGGGCGTAGCTCAGTTGGTAGAGCACGGGATTGTGACTCCCGTTGTCGAGGGTTCGATCCCCTTCGTCCACCCCATATTTCGAAAGGCGCCAGATTAATAGTCTGGCGCCTTTTTTGTTTCAGCGGTTTGAGTTTCAACGCAGTCGCAGGTGTTGGGCTGCAGGGCAGGGCGTTTCGTCGTATTTATGTTTCGCGATGATGCCGCACTGCCTGCCGGCCTTGCCCGCAGGGTCGGTTGTCAGGGAGTTGATTGGCAACCGCTTCTATATATAGAAGGGTTGGCGCAGAGCCCTGGCATGATGGGATGTATTTGCCACCGGGGCGAGCTGCACTCGTGCATTCGCACCTATAAATTGCCTGCTGTTTTTTTACCCGTTTTCAGTAGGGTGACTTCTTGAGTTTGACCCACTAGAATGCATGCCCTTGATTCTGGGGTCGGAAACGGCCAGCTAACGTCTGTGCAACGAGGAATATCCATGCAAGTTTCTGTTGAAAATACTTCTGCTCTTGAGCGCCGCATGAGCATCACCGTGCCGGCCGAGCGCATCGAGACCCAGGTCAACAAGCGTCTGCAGCAGACTGCCCAAAAGGCCAAGATCGCTGGTTTCCGTCCAGGCAAAGTGCCAATGAGCGAAATCAAGCGCCGCTTCGGTGCTGATGCACGTCAGGAAGCTGTAGGTGACGTGATCCAGGCTTCCTTCTACGAAGCCGTTGTCGAGCAGAAGCTGAACCCGGCTGGCTCGCCTTCCATCGAGCCCAAGTCCCTGGAAGCAGGCAAGGATCTGGAATACGTTGCAATCTTCGAAGTGTTCCCTGAGTTCGAAGTTGCCGGTTTCGATTCGATCGCCATCGAGCGCCTGAGCGCTGATGTTGCTGACTCCGACCTGGACAACATGCTGGAAATCCTGCGCAAGCAGAACACCCGTTTTGAAGTGGCCGATCGTGCTGCCCAGAACGAAGACCAGCTGAACATCGATTTCGTAGGCAAGGTTGACGGCGAAGCATTCGCTGGCGGCTCCGCCAAGGGTACTCAGCTGGTGCTGGGTTCCAACCGCATGATTCCTGGTTTCGAAGACGGCCTGGTTGGCGCCAAAGCCGGCGAAGAGCGCGTTCTGAACCTGACTTTCCCGGCTGACTATCAGAACCTGGACCTGGCTGGCAAAACCGCCGAGTTCACCGTGACCGTCAACACCGTTTCCGAGCCCAAGCTGCCAGAACTGAACGAAGAGTTCTTCAACCAGTTCGGCATCAAGGAAACCGGCATCGAAGGTTTCCGCACCGAAGTTCGCAAGAACATGGAGCGTGAACTGCGCCAGGCCATCAAATCCAAGGTCAAGAACCAGGTGATGGACGGTCTGCTGGCTGCCAACCCGATCGAAGTGCCGAAGGCCCTGCTGTCCAACGAAGTTGATCGTCTGCGCGTGCAGGCTGTTCAGCAGTTCGGCGGCAACATCAAGCCTGACCAACTGCCGGCCGAACTGTTCGAAGAACAGGCCAAGCGCCGCGTTGTACTGGGTCTGATCGTGGCTGAAGTGGTCAAGCAATTCGACCTCAAGCCTGACGAAACCCGCGTTCGCGAAATGATCCAGGAAATGGCTTCGGCCTACCAGGAGCCTGAGGCTGTTGTGTCCTGGTACTACAAGAACGACCAGCAGCTGAACGAAGTGCGTTCGGTTGTGCTGGAAGAGCAAGTTGTGGATACTGTTCTGCAGAAGGCTAAGGTGACCGATAAAGCGGTCTCTTACGAAGAAGCAGTCAAGCCGGCTGAAGCAGCACAAGCCGACTGATCGCTCAACTCGTTTGAAAATACACCCATAAGCCAGCCTCGCGCTGGCTTATGCGTATTCAAGACATGACTATTTGGGAGTAACTGCAGAGCATGTTCCGTAATTCGTATATTCAGCAGAACTCTGATATCCAGGCCGCTGGCGGCCTGGTCCCGATGGTTGTCGAGCAATCTGCTCGTGGCGAACGCGCCTATGACATCTACTCGCGCCTGCTCAAGGAGCGAGTGATCTTTCTGGTTGGTCCGGTAGAGGACTACATGGCCAACCTGATTTGTGCGCAGCTGCTGTTCCTTGAAGCGGAAAATCCGGACAAGGACATCCATCTCTACATCAACTCCCCGGGCGGTTCGGTGACAGCGGGCATGTCGATCTACGACACCATGCAGTTCATCAAGCCGAACGTATCGACCACCTGTATCGGTCAGGCGTGCAGCATGGGTGCTTTCCTGCTGACCGCTGGTGCTGAGGGCAAGCGTTACTGCCTGCCGAACTCACGCGTGATGATTCACCAGCCACTGGGCGGTTTCCAGGGTCAGGCATCGGACATCGAAATCCATGCCAAGGAAATCCTCTTCATTCGTGAGCGTCTCAACACGCTGATGGCCAAACATAGCGGGCATACCCTGGAAGAGATCGAGCGCGATACCAACCGTGACAATTTCATGAGCGCCGAAGCGGCTCGTGAATACGGGTTGATCGACGCAGTGATCGAAAAGCGCCCCGCTTAATATAAGCAGCTCAAAATAGGGCTGGTCGGCAGGTCCGACCACCAGTGGACTTGAAAAAGCCCTCAATAGCCTTCATCTTGTGTTGCAAGCCTATCGGATTTGGATCGAACGAATGACTGACACCCGCAACGGCGAGGACAACGGCAAGCTGCTCTATTGCTCCTTCTGTGGCAAAAGCCAGCATGAAGTACGCAAGTTGATTGCCGGCCCCTCGGTCTTTATCTGCGACGAGTGCGTCGACCTGTGCAATGACATCATCCGTGAGGAGGTGCAGGAAGCCCAGGCCGAAAGCAGCGCGCATAAATTGCCTTCGCCTAAAGAAATCAGCGGCATCCTTGATCAGTATGTGATTGGTCAAGAGCGTGCAAAGAAGGTTCTGGCCGTAGCGGTGTACAACCACTACAAGCGTCTGAACCAGCGTGACAAGAAAAGTGACGACGTCGAGCTCGGCAAAAGCAACATCTTGCTGATCGGCCCTACAGGCTCGGGTAAAACCCTGCTTGCAGAGACCCTGGCTCGCCTGCTGAACGTTCCCTTCACCATCGCCGACGCAACCACTCTTACCGAGGCCGGTTACGTAGGTGAAGACGTCGAGAACATCATTCAGAAGCTGCTGCAGAAATGCGACTACGACGTGGAGAAGGCCCAGATGGGCATTGTCTACATCGATGAAATCGACAAGATTTCGCGCAAATCCGACAACCCGTCGATCACCCGGGACGTTTCCGGTGAAGGCGTGCAGCAAGCGCTGTTGAAACTGATCGAAGGCACGGTTGCTTCCGTACCGCCACAAGGCGGCCGCAAGCACCCGCAGCAGGAATTCCTTCAGGTTGATACGCGCAACATCCTGTTCATCTGTGGCGGTGCGTTCTCCGGCCTGGAAAAGGTTATTCAAAACCGTTCCACCCGTGGCGGCATTGGCTTCAGTGCAGAAGTACGCAGCAAGGAAGAAGGCAAGAAAGTCGGTGAATCCCTGCGTGAAGTCGAGCCTGACGATTTGGTCAAGTTCGGTCTGATCCCTGAATTCGTTGGTCGTCTGCCGGTCCTGGCGACGCTGGACGAGCTGGATGAGGCTGCGTTGATGCAGATCCTCACCGAGCCGAAAAACGCCCTGACCAAGCAATACGCCAAGCTGTTCGAGATGGAAGGTGTGGACCTCGAGTTCCGTGCTGACGCGCTCAAATCGGTGGCCAAGCGGGCACTGGAGCGCAAGACCGGCGCCCGTGGTTTGCGCTCGATCCTCGAAGGCGTACTGCTCGACACCATGTACGAAATCCCCTCGCAGTCCGAGGTGAGTAAAGTGGTGATCGACGAAAGCGTTATAGAAGGCAAGTCCAAGCCACTGTATATCTATGAAAACAGTGAGCCGGCTGCCAAGGCTGCGCCAGACGCGTAAGCGTTGCACTGCCGAGCTGTACAAAATGAAGGGGCCTTAAGGGGCCCCTTTGTTTTTACTGCGTTTAACTGATGCCATTACGCTTGTTTTTTTTGCAGGCAGCCCCCATCTTGGTTTCAAGCTTACTTTCATCTGTCATAGAGGCGAAATCATGAAGACAACCATCGAATTGCCTCTCCTGCCGTTGCGTGATGTCGTCGTCTATCCGCACATGGTTATCCCGCTGTTCGTGGGGCGCGAGAAGTCTATCGAAGCCCTCGAGGCCGCGATGACGGGCGACAAGCAGATCCTGCTGCTGGCCCAGAGAAATCCTGCTGACGATGATCCGGGCGAAGATGCCCTGTATCGCGTTGGTACCGTTGCAACTGTCCTGCAACTGCTCAAGCTGCCTGATGGCACCGTCAAGGTGCTGGTGGAAGGCGAGCAGCGCGGTGCGGTCGAGCGCTTCATGGAAGTGGACGGCCACCTGCGTGCCGAAGTGGCGCTGATCGACGAAGTCGACGCCCCTGAGCGCGAATCCGAAGTGTTCGTTCGCAGCCTGCTGTCCCAGTTCGAGCAATACGTGCAACTGGGCAAGAAAGTCCCCGCAGAAGTCCTTTCTTCCCTCAACAGCATTGATGAGCCAAGCCGCCTGGTCGACACCATGGCCGCGCACATGGCGCTGAAAATCGAGCAGAAGCAGGACATTCTCGAGATCATCGATTTGTCGGCCCGGGTCGAACACGTCCTGGCGCTGCTGGATGCCGAAATCGACCTGCTGCAGGTTGAGAAGCGCATTCGCGGCCGTGTCAAAAAGCAAATGGAGCGCAGCCAGCGCGAGTACTACCTGAATGAGCAGATGAAGGCCATTCAGAAAGAGCTGGGCGACAGCGAGGAAGGCCACAACGAAATCGAGGAGCTGAAAAAGCGCATCGATGCCGCCGGCCTGCCGAAAGACGCGTTGACCAAGGCCACTGCCGAGCTGAACAAGCTCAAGCAAATGTCGCCGATGTCGGCCGAAGCCACCGTGGTTCGTTCGTATATCGACTGGCTGGTGCAGGTGCCGTGGAAGGCCCAGACCAAGGTGCGCCTGGACCTGGCCCGCGCCGAAGATATTCTCGATGCCGATCACTACGGCCTCGAAGAAGTCAAGGAACGCATCCTCGAATACCTCGCCGTGCAAAAGCGCGTGAAGAAGATCCGTGGTCCGGTGTTGTGCCTGGTCGGTCCTCCTGGTGTGGGTAAAACCTCGCTGGCGGAGTCGATTGCCCACGCCACCAACCGCAAATTCGTGCGCATGGCCCTGGGCGGTGTGCGTGATGAAGCGGAAATCCGTGGTCATCGCCGGACTTATATCGGTTCGATGCCAGGAAGATTGATTCAAAAGATGACAAAGGTGGGTGTGCGCAACCCGCTGTTCCTGCTCGATGAAATCGACAAGATGGGCAGCGACATGCGTGGCGACCCGGCGTCTGCTTTGCTGGAAGTGCTCGACCCCGAGCAGAACCACAATTTCAACGACCATTACCTGGAAGTCGACTACGACCTGTCCGACGTAATGTTCCTGTGCACCTCCAACTCGATGAATATTCCGCCAGCCTTGCTGGACCGGATGGAGGTGATTCGTCTGCCGGGTTACACCGAAGACGAGAAGATCAACATCGCCGTCAAATACCTCTCGCCCAAGCAGATTGCGGCCAACGGCCTGAAAAAAGGCGAGATCGAATTTGATGCCGACGCGATCCGCGACATCATTCGTTTCTACACCCGCGAGGCCGGTGTACGGGGCCTTGAGCGTCAACTGGCGAAGATCTGCCGCAAGGCCGTGAAGGAACATGCGCTGGAAAAACGCTTCTCGGTGAAGGTCACCGCTGACCTGCTGGAACACTTCCTGGGCGTGCGCAAATTCCGCTACGGCCTGGCTGAGCAGCAGGACCAGGTAGGCCAGGTCACTGGCCTGGCGTGGACCCAGGTGGGCGGCGAATTGCTGACCATCGAGGCCGCCGTAATCCCGGGCAAAGGGCAACTGATCAAGACCGGTTCCCTGGGTGACGTGATGGTTGAATCCATTACCGCCGCGCAGACCGTGGTGCGCAGCCGCGCCAAGAGCCTGGGGATTCCCCTGGACTTCCATGAGAAGCACGACACCCACATCCACATGCCGGAAGGGGCGACCCCGAAAGACGGCCCTAGCGCAGGCGTAGGCATGTGCACGGCACTGGTATCAGCCCTGACCGGCATTCCGGTGCGCGCCGATGTCGCCATGACCGGGGAAATCACCCTGCGTGGTCAGGTACTGGCCATTGGTGGCCTCAAAGAGAAATTGCTGGCTGCACACCGCGGTGGTATCAAGACCGTGATCATTCCTGAAGAGAATGTTCGCGACTTGAAGGAGATTCCTGACAATATCAAGCAGGATCTGCAGATTAAACCGGTTAAATGGATTGACGAGGTCCTGCAAATTGCGCTGCAATACGCGCCGGAGCCCTTGCCGGATGTGGCTCCTGAGATAGTTGCAAAGGATGAAAAACGCGAGACTGACTCTAAGGAAAGAATTAGCACGCATTAATACGTTTAAGCCTGGGGGCTTCCTTGACAGCTTTTTAGAGCCCTTGTTATAAAGCGGCTCTTAAGTGTCTGTAGGCCATTCAGCACTGGTTTTTGCTTTCACCAAAAAACTTAGAATCATACTCAATAGATATAAGGGGACTTAGAGTGAACAAGTCGGAACTGATTGATGCTATCGCTGCATCTGCTGATATCCCGAAAGCCGCTGCTGGCCGTGCGCTGGACGCAGTAATCGAATCCGTCACTGGCGCTCTCAAGGCCGGCGACTCTGTGGTACTGGTTGGTTTCGGTACTTTCTCTGTGACCGATCGTCCAGCTCGCACTGGCCGTAACCCACAGACTGGCAAGGCTCTGCAAATCGCCGCTGCCAAAAAACCAGGTTTCAAAGCCGGTAAAGCCCTGAAAGAAGCCGTTAACTAAGCTTCGCTCAAGCCTTACCCATCCGGGTCGGACGCAGGTCTGACCTGGCAGCGGAGCGGCAGCTGACCCGAGTATCCATCGGGTCGCCACGCCGGGGGTGTGGGTTCAAACCCCCGTCCGCTCCGCCAGTTACGAGAAGGCGCATCCTCGGATGCGCCTTTCTTCTATCCGGACTCTACCCACGCTCCACGGTTGCCTAATTTTGAAGTTCAACCGTTTCTGGGGGACGCATGCTGCAGAATATCAGGGACAATTCACAAGGCTGGATTGCCAAGACCATTATCGGGATCATCGTCGCATTGATGGCGTTCACCGGTATCGAGGCTATTTTTCAGGCTTCGACCAACAACAAGCAGGACGTGGCCAAGGTCAACGGTGAAGAAATCACCCAAAGCGAACTGGGCCAGGCCGTCGACATGCAACGTCGCCAGCTGATGCAACAGCTGGGCAAGGACTTCGATGCTTCCTTGCTGGACGAAAAGCTGCTGCGCGACGCCGCCCTCAAGGGCCTGATCGATCGCAAGCTGCTGCTGCAAGGCGCGGCCGATTCGAAATTCGCTTTCTCCGAAGCTGCGCTGGATCAAGTGATCCTGCAGACGCCGGAATTCCAGGTGGATGGCCAGTTCAACGCTGAGCGTTTCGACCAGGTGATCCGTCAGCTGGGCTACAGCCGTATGCAATTCCGTCAGATGCTGAGCCAGGAAATGCTGATCGGCCAGGTTCGTGCAGGCATTGCCGGCAGCGGTTTTGTGACTGATGCCGAAGTGCTCGCGTTCGCCCGTCTGGAAAAACAGACCCGCGATTTCGCCACCGTCAGCGTCAAGGCCGACCCTGCAGCAGTGAAGATCACTGACGACGAGGTCAAGGCTTACTACGACCAGCACGCCAAGGAGTTCATGACCCCGGACCAGGTGGTCATCGACTATCTGGAGCTGAAGAAGGCTTCCTTCTTCGACCAGGTCGCGGTCAAGGACGATGAGCTGCAAGCCCTCTATCAGAAAGAAACCGCCAACCTCGCTGAACAGCGTCGCGCGGCGCACATCCTGATTGAAGTCAACGACAAGACCACTGACGAGCAGGCCAAGGCCAAGATCGAAGAAATCCAGGCGCGCCTGGCCAAGGGCGAGAAATTCGAAGCCCTGGCCAAGGAGTTCTCCCAGGATCCGGGTTCTGCGAACAACGGCGGTGACCTCGGTTTCGCTGGCCCTGGCGTCTACGACCCTGCCTTCGAAACAGCGCTGTATGCACTGAACAAGGACCAGGTCTCGGCACCGGTGCGTTCGAGCTTCGGCTGGCACCTGATCAAGCTGTTGGGCGTTGAAGCACCTGAAGTGCCATCGTTCGCCAGCCTGAAAGACAAGCTGACCCGCGAGCTCAAGACCCAACAGGTTGAACAGCGTTTCGTCGACGCGACCAAGCAACTGGAAGACGCTGCATTCGAAGCTTCCGACCTGGCCCAGCCGGCGTCGGATCTGAAGCTGACCGTGCACACCTCCGCGCCGTTTGGACGTGAAGGTGGCGAAGGCATCGCTGCCAACCGTGCCGTGGTGACCGCTGCATTCAGCCCTGAAGTACTGGATGAGGGTGCCAACAGCACCGCCATCGAGCTGGACCCGGAAACCATCGTGGTACTGCGTGCCAAAGAGCACCTGAAGCCTACCCAGCTGCCGCTGGAAAGCGTTGCCACTGCCATCCGTGCCCAGTTGACCAAGGAGCGCGCGAGCGCTGCGGCGAAGACTCACGCGGACGAGCTGATTGCCAACCTGCGTGATGGCAAGACCCCGCTGAACCAGCCGGTGGATGGCCAGGCCTGGAAAGTCACCGAAGCGGCCACCCGTGGCCAGGAAGGCGTCGAGCCAGCCGTGCTGCAAGCCCTGTTCCGCATGCCAAAGCCTGCGGCCAAGGACAAGCCGACCTTCACCAGCGTGACACTGCCAGACGGTAGCCTGGTGATCGTGCGCTTGAACGCGGTCAATGAAGCCGCTGCACCGACCGATGACGAGAAGGCTCAGTACCGCCGCTTCCTCGCGTCCCGTGTCGGCCAGCAAGACTTCGCCGCCTATCGCAAGCAGTTGGAAACCAAGGCTGAGATCAAGAAGTTCTGATCTCGTAACAGCCTGAATAAAAAGACCCCGGCCTGAAGAGGCCGGGGTCTTTTTTTATCCACTAATCAGCTGACTCAACCAGTCTTGATTCAACGCGCAAACTTGAGCTTGCCCCAACTCAGGCCAATCACAGCCGCCAGGGTCGAAGCGCTCAGCACACTCAGCTTGGCAGCCGACAGCAGCGTCGGATCGGAGAAGGCCAGTGACGAGATGAAGATCGACATGGTGAAACCAATTCCCGCCAGCAGGCCCACCAGGGCGACGCCGTTCCAGGTCACGCCCTCCGGCAGTTGGCAGATGTTCAGTTTGACCAGCACCACGCTCGCCAGCATCACACCGAGCGGCTTGCCGAGCACCAGGGCCAGGATGACCCCCATGAACACACCGTGGGGCAGCGGGTCGTTCAGGTTGAACCCTTGCAGGCTCACCCCCGCGTTGGCCAGGGCAAACAGTGGCATGACGCCGAAGGCCACCCATGGGTGTAACCCGGCTTGAATCCGCTGCACCGGCGGCAACATTTCCCGTTGGGCCTGTCTCAATTGCTTCAATGGTTTGGCGACCTGATGGGCACTTTCTGACGGATGCGAAAGCCGGTCCATCAGCTCGTTAAATGTGCGCCCGATGGTGTCCAGAGGGCGTTCCCGAGTCGGTCTGGAAGTCACGGGCGTTATCAGGCCAAGCATTACGCCCGCGAGCGTCGGATGGACGCCGGTCTTGAGCAGGCCAAACCAGACAATCGCCCCTGGCAACAGGTACACCACCGCCTTGCCAATTCCCATCCGCTGAAAAACCAGCACCAGCGCCAGCCCGCAGGCCGCGATCACCAGGCCCATGTAGTCCAGGCTGGCGGTATAGAAAATCGCGATGATCAGGATGGCGACGATGTCATCAATGATCGCCAAAGCCAGCAACAGGATGCGCACGCCGGCGGGGATGGATTTACCCAACAGCGCCAGCACACCCACGGCAAATGCAATGTCGGTGGCAGTGGGCACTGCCCAGCCACTGGCCGCTACGGTGCCATGGTTGAGCAGGGTGTAAATCAGTGCCGGCATCAGCACGCCACCCAGCGCAGCGCCGAGGGGCAGGGTGGCCAGTTTCAGGTTGGCGAGTGCGCCGTCCCTGATCTCCTGGCGAATCTCGGCGCCCACCACCAGGAAGAAGATGGTCATCAGCCCATCGTTCACCAGGAAGTGCAACGAGCGCGAGACCGTGAAGTCTCCCAGCCCGATAGTGAGTGGGGTGTTCCAGAAGTGTTCGTAGGAATCTGCGACGGGGCTGTTGGCCCAGACCAGCGCGACGATCGCTGCCAGCAGCAACACGATACCGCTGACTGCTTCGATCCTTGAAAACCGCTCCAATGCGGACAGGGCGCCTTCGACCAGAACCTGGGGGCGCGGAATAGCAGGGTGTTTATCAGGCACGACAAGTCTCCATTGGCGGCCCGACCAATGCTTATCCTTTAACCTGCGCTGTGCCGTATGCAGCAGCGCACCCGGTGCGATCATAAGAGTTAAGAAACATCACGTCACGTTTCGTTTAAACATCGGTTAAACGCAGCGTCGCGATCAGCGCCAGTACGACCAACGCGGCGACCGCCCATGGAAACGATGTCACTCCCCACCCTTGCAACAACATGCCGCCGAGTAGTCCGCCACCGGCGATGCCCAGGTTCCACACCGTCACCAGCATCGACTGCGCGGCATCGGCTGAATCCCCGGCCGACTTGGCGAGCGCCGTTTGCAGCAATGCCGGCAAACCGCCAAACGCCAGCCCCCATAACGCCACCGTGGTGTAGATCACCGTCGCCGAGGTGATCCAGAACGCCAGCGCCAGGGCCGACAGCGCGAACATTGCGCAGCTGATTACCAATAAGGCGCGCAGCCGCTGATCAATCAGCGCGCCGACGATCCAGATACCCAGCAGCGCCGCCAGGCCAAACACCAGCAGCACCTGGTCGATGTCCGCTGCAATCCCGGCAGGTACCAGGAACGGCGCGATATAGGTGTAGAGAATGTTATGAGCCAGTACGTAGGTGAAAGTCACCAACAGCACCGGACGAATCCCTGGCAGTGCCAGCACCTGGCGCAGCCCCAGGCGTTTTTCCGCCTGTTGCCCGGCAAAGTCCGGGACCTGCCAGCGCACCCAGGCCAGCAGCACAACCGTCAGGCCGGACATGATCGCGAAGCTCAGGCGCCAGCCCACCGTGGTGCCCAGGAATGTCCCGGCCGGTACACCCAGTGACAGCGCCAATGGCGCGCCGAGCATGGCCACGGCAATGGCCCTGCCTTGCAGGTGCGGCGCAACCATGCGGCTGGCATAACCGGCCAGCAGCGCCCAGAGCAATCCCGCGAACACCCCGGCGAAGAACCTGGCCACCAGGGTCAGCAGGTAATCGCTGGAAAACGCCGTCACACTGTTAACCAAGGCAAACCCGCCGATGGCAATCATCAGCAATGGCCGCCGGCGCCAGCCCCGGGTGGCGATGGTCAGGGGAATCGCGGCCAACAGCGAGCCCAGGGCGTACAGGGTCACCAACTGGCCCACCAACGCTTCGGACACCCCGAGGCCGGCGCCCATTTGCGGGAGCAAGCCTGCCGGCATGGCTTCGGTGAGGATGGTGATGAAGCCGGCGGTAGCTAATGCCAACAGGCCGCCCAGAGGCAGTCGTTCACGGCTCACCGTGGGGGTCGTGGAAGATAGGGCGCTGTCGCTCATGTTTTTTGGCTCCGGTTTTCAGACGAAAGGGCAGGGAGCCAGAGTAGGGTGCTGCACGGTGGAGAAAAACAGGCTAAGGTTCCGAACTTATCGGACGCCAATGTCCGCAATCCTCGGGAGCGAGACGATGGACAGCCTGGGCAGTATTTCAGTGTTTGTGCAGGTGGCCGAAACCCGCAGCTTTACCGAGGCCGGGCGCATGCTGGGGGTGTCGTCCTCGGCGATTGGCAAAAGCATCGCGCGCATCGAAGAGCGCCTGGGGGTGCGGCTGTTCCATCGCAGCACCCGCAGTATCACGTTGACCAGCGAGGGCGCGCTATTTCTCGAACGCTCCCGGCGCATCCTGGCGGAAGTCGAAGCCGCAGAACAGGAACTGAGCCAGGCGTCCGCCACCCCCAGAGGCAAGTTGCGCGTCAGCCTGCCGCAAGTGCGCGGCTTGTTGATGCCGGTACTGACGGATTTCATGCGCGCCTATCCCGAGATCGAGCTGGACGTGGACTTCTCCGACCGCATGGTGGATGTGATCGAGGAAGGTTTCGACGCGGTGATCCGCACCGGCAAACCCGAGGACTCACGCTTGATGGCGCGCCACCTCGGGTATTACCGTCTGGTGCTGGTGGCGTCCCCGGAGTACCTGCGCCTGCACGGTACGCCGCGCCAGCCCCGGGATTTGAGCGACCACGCCTGCCTGCGCCACAAATTCTGCGCCACCGGCAAACTGGAAACCTGGCCACTGCGCCCGGAGCCGGGCCTGTCGGAGCCGACCCTGCGTGCGCCGCTGGTCTCCACCACCATCGAATCACTGATGCACGTGGCCCATGAAGGCCTGGGGATTGCCTGCCTGCCAGACTTCATGGTCCGCGAATCGGTGGCGCAGGGCCGGCTGCAACGGGTGCTGGACTATTACCTGGAGCACAGCGGCAGCTTCTGGATGCTCTGGCCATCAAGTCGCCATGCCTCGGCGAAATTGCGCGTGTTTATCGACCATATGGGCGAGCGGCTTTTTCCTGCGGACACCGTCCCGTAAGGCTGTGACGTTTTACCGACAGGAATTCGCGCGCCGAGGCCACGTTCTGTTGCACAATACCGCCCTGACTGTTTTCCTCAGGATTTTCGATGTCGACATCATTTCACTTGCGTAGCCTCGGGTTGGCGCTGGTGCTGGCGGGCGCTGCGGGCTGCTCGTCACCCAAGACCGCTATTTATGAACATGAGAACTTCGACGACTCCGGCACGTTTTCCCGTGATTACCCGGTCAGTGACACGGCGGCCTGCGAAGCGGCGCGGCGTGCGCTGTTGAGCCAGGGTTACATCATCACCAGCAGCGATCCAAAGCTGGTGGCGGGTAACAAGAGCTTCCAGCAGACCGGCGAAACTCACCTGCAGATCAGCTTCAACGTGGTGTGTGCCGACGATGGCAGCGGCAATCATCACTCGACGATGTTCGCCAACGCCTTGCAGGATCGCTACGCCTTGAAGAAGGTCAACAACTCCGCCAGCCTCGGTGTGGGTGTGTTGGGTTCGGTGTCGATGCCGATTGGCTCCACCGACGACTCCATGGTCAAGGTGGCCAGCGAGACGGTGTCTGCGCCGAAGTTTTATGAGCGTTATTTCGCCCTGGTGGACGTTTTCCTGCCCCAGGAAGTGAAAAAGGCAGCGCATATTCCAGAGAAACCCAAGGCTGACCTGGGCATCCCGGAACCTAAGGCAGCTCCGGCGGCCGATAAGGCCGATAAGGCCGATAAGGTTGAAGCGCCGAAAGAAGTGCCAAAAGACGCGCCGGCCACACCGGCAGCCCCAGTGACACCGGCTGTGGTGCCAGCGGCATCGGAGCCGGTAGTACCACCGGCGGAACCTGCGCCGATTGCACCAAAGGAAGCCCCGGCACCTGCGCCAGAGGCCACCACTCCTGCGCTGCCGGCGCCGACCGAAGCGATTCCGCCTCTGCCGACGCCTGCACAGTAACTACACCGCTACGGGGTTGGCCTTGTCGACGTTGATCCCGTAGCGGCTGATCGCCTCCGCCACCCTGGCGCGGCTGATCAGGCCGTCATCCGCCAGCGCCTTCA
The DNA here is from genome assembly GCF_013386245.1 of Pseudomonas sp. 21615526. Taxonomy (NCBI): domain Bacteria; kingdom Pseudomonadati; phylum Pseudomonadota; class Gammaproteobacteria; order Pseudomonadales; family Pseudomonadaceae; genus Pseudomonas; species Pseudomonas sp. 21615526. The sequence goes on from NZ_JACAOM010000020.1 coordinate 61,460, forward strand.
AGGCCGCCAGGGCAATGAAATACCGGTCCACCTCGAAGAACTCGCGCAAGGTTTCGCGGGTATCCGATTGCCCGAAGCCATCGGTGCCCAGCGCCACAAAGCGCCGGCCCGGTACAAACGGGCGAATCTGATCGGCAAAGATTTTCATGTAGTCGGTGGCGACCACCACGGGCCCAGGCTGGCCCTCAAGGCACTGCTCGACATAGCTGGTACGCGGTTCGCTTTCAGGATGCAGCAGGTTCCAGCGCTCCACGGCATGACCTTCCCGGCGCAGCTCGGTCAGGCTGGTGACACTCCACACATCGCTGGCCACGGCAAAATCATCGCGCAGCAGGTCCGCGGCGGCGATGACTTCCCGCAGGATCGAACCGCTGCCCATCAGCTGTACCCGTGGTTGCGTGGTGTCTTCAGCCGCCTTCAACCGATACATGCCCTTGAGAATCCCGTCCTCGACGCCTTCGGGCATCGCCGGGTGCGGGTAGTTTTCGTTGAGCAGGGTGATGTAGTAGTAGATGTCCTCTTGCTCGACGTACATCCGGCGCATGCCTTCGCGAATGATCACCGCCAGCTCGAAGGCAAACGTCGGATCGTAGGAAATGCAGCACGGGATCACCGACGACAGCACATGGCTGTGGCCATCGTCATGCTGCAGGCCTTCGCCCATCAGCGTGGTGCGCCCGGCCGTCGCCCCCAGCAGGAAGCCCCGCGCTCGTGCATCACCTGCGGCCCAGGCCAGGTCGCCGACCCGCTGGAAGCCGAACATCGAATAGAAAATGTAGAACGGCACGGTCATCAAGCCGTGGTTGGCGTAGGACGTACTCGCGGCAATCCACGAGGAAATGGCGCCGGATTCATTCAGGCCTTCCTGCATGATCTGTCCGTCCTTGCTCTCCTTGTAGTAGGACAGCTGGCCGGCATCCTGTGGGGTGTAGAGCTGGCCGACAGCGGAGTGAATGCCGATCTGGCGGAACAGGCTTTCCATGCCAAAGGTGCGGGACTCGTCCGGCACGATGGGCACGATCAGTTTGCCCAGGTTCGGGTCCTTGAGCAGGGTGCCGAGGATGCGCACAAAGGCCATGGTGGTGGAGATCGCGCGTTCGCCGGTGTCCTTGAGCTGGGTGGCGAAGGCATCCAGTTCCGGGATCTTCAGCGACTCGACCGCGCTATGGCGAGCCGGCACGTAGCCACCCAGTGACTGGCGGCGGGCGGCGAAATAGCGGGCCTCTTCGCTGTCGGCGGCCGGTTTGAGATACGGGATTTCAGCCAGTTGGTCGTCGGCCACTTCCAGCCCGAAGCGATCGCGGAAGGCTTTGACGGCTTCAGCGCCCATCTTTTTCAGCTGGTGGTTGATGTTCTGGCCTTCGCCGGCCTCGCCCATGCCGAAGCCCTTGACGGTTTTCGCCAGGATCACCGTCGGCTGGCCGCTGTGACGCACGGCGGCGGCATAGGCGTTGTAGACCTTGTCCGGGTCATGGCCGCCCCGTGAGAGTTTCCAGATGTCGTCGTCGGACATGTCTGCCACCAGCGCCAGCAACTCCGGGTATTTGCCGAAGAAGTGTTCCCGCACGTAGGCGCCGTTTTGTGATTTGTAGTTTTGATAGTCGCCGTCCACGCACTCCATCATGCGCTGGCGCAGCAAGCCGCTTTTATCCTTTTCCAGCAGCGCATCCCAGCCGCCGCCCCAGATTACCTTGATCACGTTCCAGCCGGCGGCGCGGTACAGGCTTTCGAATTCCTGGATCACCTTGGCATTGCCGCGAACCGGGCCATCGAGGCGTTGCAGGTTGCAGTTGACCACGAAGATCAGGTTGTCGAGTTTCTCGCGCCCGGCCAGGGAAATGGCCGCCAGGGATTCCGGCTGATCCATCTCGCCATCACCGAGGAACGCCCACACCTTGCGGCCCTGGTGCTGCTTGAGGTCGCGGAACTCCAGGTAGCGCATGAAGCGCGCCTGATACGCGGCGGTAATCGGTCCGAGGCCCATGGAAACCGTAGGAAACTGCCAGAAGTCCGGCATCAGGCGAGGGTGCGGATAGGATGACAAACCGTCGCCACCGGCTTCCCGGCGGAAGTTGTCCAGCTGCGCTTCGCTGATCCGGCCTTCGAGGTACGCCCGCCCGTAAATGCCCGGCGCGGAGTGGCCCTGGATGTACACCAGGTCGCCATCGAAGCTTTCAGTTCGGCCACGGAAGAAATGGTCGAAGCCTACGTCATACAGCACCGCAGCCGACGCATAGGTTGCGATATGCCCGCCCACGCCGGAATGTTTGCCCGCGCGCAGCACCATGGCCATGGCGTTCCAGCGAATAAACGCATTCAGCCGGCGCTCGGTGGCCAGGTTGCCGGGGTAGGGCAACTGGCGGTCTACCGGGATGGTGTTGACGTACGGGGTGGTCACCCGCCCGTAGAAGTCGCCATGCCGCGCCACGTCGAAATCCAGCAACTGATCAATCAGGTAATGCGCGCGCGGGCGGCCTTCGGTGGACAGCACCGATTCGATGGACTCCAGCCATTCGCGGGTTTCCTGTGGATCGTCGTCGAGGCGTACTGCAGTGTTCGGGGTCATGTCAGGCTCCAGGGTGGACGGGTTTCAGCGTGTGGGCTCCTTGTGGGAGCTTTGCGAATGTAGTTGCAATTGCAACTACATGGCTGAATCTAGCGCGGGATGAGCTACTATTGCAACCTTCTTGAAATTCCCCGGATGGTGTTGCATGTCGTCGAAAGAGCCTGATGTCTGGTTCCGTTTTGTTCGGGCCCACAGGACGGTCATCCGTGAAATCGAACGGCGCCTGGCCGATGCCGGTCTGCCGCCGTATGCCTGGTACGACGCTTTGTGGGGCCTGGAAAGTGGCCCCGATGGCACCCGGCGCATGCACGAATTGGCCGATGTGCTGGCCATCGAACGCTACAACCTGACGCGCCTGGTCGACCGCCTGGAAAAGGACGGCCTGGTGGTGCGTTCGCGCTCCGACGGTGACGGGCGTGCTGCCTTTGTCTCGATCACCGACGCGGGCCGGGTATTGCGTAAAAAGATGTGGAAAATCTACGAAAGCAGCGTGGATGAATTGTTTTTGTCGCAGCTCGACAGCGAGCAACGCCGGGTTTTTGCCGAGGCATTGGAACGTACCGCGGGGCTGGCGATGGAGGCGGGCGTGCAGACCCGCGGGCGGCGTAAGCCCTGAAGCAAATATTCCAGGCGACGCGGATTCCGTGTGGGAGCGGGCTTGCTCGCGAAAGCGGTGTGTCAGCAACAGTAATATCAACAGGCACACCGTCTTCGCGAGCAAGCCCGCTCCCACATTTGATCTGCGATGGATTGCAGATCGTCATTTCAGGTGATATCGATTCAGGGCGGTCTCCACCTGTTCTGCTTCGATCCAGCCGTCATCCGCCAACGCCTTCAATGCCAGCACCGCTACCCAATATCGACTGGGTGCAGACGTTTCCACGGAGCCCGCACCCAACGCCACAAACCGCGCATCCACATGCCCCGCCAATTGATCGACGATCGGCTGCGGATACCCAGTGACCGCGACCACCGGCGCGCCATCCCCAGCCAGGCAATCCCTTAGATGACAACTGCGCTTCGGTTCCAACGGGTGCAGGCGGTTCCAGCGTTGCGCCGCATTCGCTTCGCGGGCCAGCCGTGTATAGCTGGGGCAACTCCACAGTTGCGCCTCGACGTTCCAATCCGTCTCGAGCAACTGCGCGGCGTGCACGACTTCTTCAAACGCTCGACCCGCACCCAGCAACCGCACCCTCAATTCACTCGTGTATGAGCGCCAGACCCGGTACATGCCCCTGAGCGCATGCTCACTATCCTGCGGGCTCAGCCCTGGCCCTTCGTGTTGATCGTGCAGTGCCAGGTAGTAGAACCCCGGCTCGCCGTCGACATACAGCGCCTGCAAACCCGCCAGCACAATCGCCCGGGCTTCCTCGCCGGAGGCCGGGTCATAAGGTGTGCAGTGAGGATTGCTGGCCAGCCATAAGGGCAGTGAAGGGGAGGGCTGGGTTGCATTGTCGTTGCACAGGATGCCCCGCTGACGGGTCTCGCCGGACAGCGCGCGCAACTGCGCCGATGACGCGGCCGTGTGCAGGTACAGCATGGGTTTTTCCCCGGTATTGCGCGCGAACCAGGTGGGCCAGCTCACCACTCGGCGTGAGCGCGACTGGCCGCGAATCACCCACGCCTGCCGGCTGGACTCCAGGGTGTTGGCCATGGTCATCACGCTATACAGGGGCGAGCAGCGGGGCTGCTGCGTTGCATTCAGGGCGTCGATGCAGATCAGGGCAGAGCGTTCGGTGCTGGCAGTCATGAGCAGGGTCGCTTGGCAACGGGTGCCCATACCCTAAAGGAATTCGGCTTACGATTGCAATTGCAATGATTGCAGTTGCATCTAAAATTCATCCGGCTAAATCAAGGCAATCCTGCTACGTTTAATCCTGAAGTGCAGGAACGTCATGCCACGGACATTTTTTCGTCATGACGGCACTTTAGGCTGGTTGTGCAGGTCACTAAGCAACCCCTTTTCATAAAACAAGGAGTCAACCATGGACGATTACCAAGAAGAATTGCTCGAGTACCACGCCTTTGAACTGGATCCGCTGGATCCGGCCGATGATGCCACCGAGCTGTAAGACAGACGTCAGGCGGAATGCCGCTGACTGCGGCGAAATTCCCCTGGGGTCTGGCTGTTCCAGCGCTTGAACGCCCGTTGAAAGGCTTCCGCTGAAGCAAAACCGAGCAAATAGGCAATTTCACCGAACGCCAGTTCGGTATCGCGAATGTAGGTCATGGCCAGGTCGCGGCGAGTGTCGTTGAGAATCGCCCGGAACTGAGTCCCTTCTTCCGCCAGCTTGCGCCGCAGGGTCCAGGTCGGCAGTTTCAAGCGTGACGCCACTTCTTCCAGGTCGGGTTCCCGGCCACCATTGAGCATCGGCCCGAGCAAGCGGGTAATGCGCTCGCGCAGGCTGCGGGTGCGCGTCAACTGCTCCAATTCCCGTTCACACAATTGCACCAGTAATTGCCAGGTACTCGGGCAATGTTCCGGGTTGCGCAGGGCCAGGGTTTTCTGGCTCAGGCGCAGTTGGTTGTGCTCGGCGCCAAACTGGATCGGGCAGTCCCCCAGCACGCTGTAGCGCTCGCTGTAGTCCGGTGCTTCGAATTCGATTTCGATGCGTTGCGCCTGCACCGGTTGCAGGCTCAGGCTCGACAACTGATGCAGCCACCCGGCGATGATCGAATCCACCACAAAGCGGTTGTAGGCGTTGTAGGGGCTGATGGAATAGAAGCGCAACCAGGCGCCATCCGTGTCCTCGTGAAAGCTCGACTGGCCGCGATAGTTGGAGCCGTACAAGGCTTCGAAGCGCGTCAGGGTACGGGCGGCTTCGCGCACGGTGGGCGCCTGGGCGGCGGTGACCCCGGCGAGCCCGGCCTGGCTCAGGCGGCTGAGCTGGCCCATGCGCAGGCCCAGGCTGGCGTCGCCGGTCAACTGGATGGCCGCAAAGCCCAGGCGCATATAGCGCGGGATCGACAAGCGTGCACCCGCCTCGGCCAGGCGTGCCGGGTCAAGGCCGTATTGCAGCAGCAACGGTTGCGGGTCCAGGCCATGGCTGTGGATCGCATCGGCCAAGGTGTGGACGAAGCCCACCGACAAATCCCCAAGCCGCACCGGCTTCATTGAGTTAGAGCCACACGTTCAGCAGGCGCGCGCCACGGGCATTGCCGTCGGCGAACACCTGGCCGTTGCTGCTGAGGAAGCTTTGCCCGGCGCTGCCCATGTCAAAGAACTGCCCGCGCAGGAACACGCTCATGCCGGCGGTGGCCTGGCTGATGGGTTGCTGGCTGATCAGGGTCAGGCGGTGCCAGGCTTCGCCTTCGCTGAGCTCTTCGGGCTTGAGGCTGATCTCGGCTGGCGTCGACACGCTTTTGAAGCCGCGCCACGGCTTGTCCCAGGTCTCGCGGCCAATCACGAAGGCCGGCACCGCCACCAACTGGGCGCCTTGCTCGTTGAGCTTGCGGTAGTTGTCCGGGTACCAGCTGTCGCTGCCGATCAGGATGCCCAGGCGCCCGGCCGGGGTGTCGACCACGCTGACGCTGTTTTCATCGCCCGGCTCAATAAAGCCGCGCTCGTCAAAAATCGGATACAGCTGGCGTTGCGGCTGGCCCAGCGGCAAGCCATCGCGGTCGAAGACCACACTGGTGTTGTACAGCGCGCCATGACCGATCTGCAGCTGGCCCTGGCTGACGCTCGGGTTGGGCAGAGCAATGGAGCCGGCCACCAGGGTCACGCCGAATTCCTTGGCCAGGCCACCGAACAGCACTTGATAGTCGCGGGCCATGGCCGGGGCCTTCATGCGCAGGTAGGCGTCGTCGATGCGGTCGTCACCCTTGGCGCTGATCAAGGCCCGCAGGAACAGCAGCGGGTTGCTCGCCGACAACCAGTTCATCGCTTCCTTGAGGTTGGTGGCCTGGTACAGCTCGTTCTTTTCGCCGCTGACCATCAGCCAGGTGCCGATATGTTCCGGCAGTACCACGATGGTCTTGTCGTTGATCAGGCCCTGGTCACGGGCGTTTTGCAGATAGGCCGCCAGCTTGAGGTGCAGGCGTTCCAGGCTCTGGTAGTCGGCGGGGAACAGTTCCGGCTGGATGCCCAGCAGGTTGCCGCGGTCGGCGGGCACGCCTTGGTCGACGGCCAGGTTGATCCGCAGGTCGGACAGGTAATGGCCCACGGGGCGCTCCTGGGTCCAGACCAGATAGGCGGAAACGGCGGCGACCAGGGCCATGATGAGGGTGAAGCCAAGAAGTTTACGCATGGGGCAAATGACAACGGACCGTGTGCTGGGTTTGCATTTTCTCTCAAATTTCTGGGCTGGGTACGAAAAACCGTGGTTTGGCACGAAAATCTCAAAAGCCTTGAGCGCGTGTTTTCACCGCGGGCCGGATCTTTCCAGGGTCGACAGTAACGGGTTGTGACCACAGGTGCACGCGCGCTGGTCAATGCCGTGGGATGTTACTCGTGCGCGCACCAGCTTCTGGCAGATTGTTACTTTGTGCCTCAATACCGTGCGCAAGTTCCTCGCCAAGGTTGATTCGCGCGATGGGTTCGCGGAGGGCTGGCCGCGCAACTCAAGAGTTTCAGCGCCTTACAGGCCTCTCTGTTCAACGACGCGTCGAGTTGGCAACAACCTTGCATATGCTTGTATGTACAAGTAAAGATGTGTGCGTAAGAGTCCATGAACTTCCTCTTCGCACCCATCAATGTTCGCGCATTGATCGTTGAGGATTTTTTTGTGACCAAGCCTACCCAATACCGTGACGTTGAAATCCGTGCCGCACGCGGCAACACGCTGACCGCCAAAAGCTGGCTGACTGAAGCGCCGCTGCGCATGTTGATGAACAACCTCGACCCGCAGGTTGCCGAAAATCCGAAAGAACTGGTGGTGTACGGCGGTATCGGCCGTGCGGCACGTAACTGGGAATGCTACGACAAGATCGTCGAGAGCCTGACCAACCTCAACGACGACGAAACCCTGCTGGTGCAATCCGGCAAACCCGTCGGCGTGTTCAAGACCCACAGCAACGCCCCGCGCGTGCTGATCGCCAACTCCAACCTGGTGCCGCACTGGGCGAGCTGGGAGCATTTCAACGAACTGGATGCCAAGGGCCTGGCCATGTACGGCCAGATGACCGCCGGCAGCTGGATCTACATCGGCAGCCAGGGCATCGTGCAGGGCACCTACGAAACCTTCGTCGAAGCCGGTCGCCAGCACTACAACGATGACCTCAAGGGCCGTTGGGTCCTGACTGCCGGCCTCGGCGGCATGGGCGGCGCACAGCCACTGGCCGCGACCCTGGCCGGTGCCTGCTCGCTGAACATCGAATGCCAGCAGGTCAGCATCGACTTCCGCCTGAGCAGCCGCTACGTCGACGAACAAGCCACCGACCTCGACGACGCCCTGGCGCGCATCGACAAATACACCAAGGCCGGCCAGGCGATCTCCATCGCGTTGCTGGGCAACGC
>NZ_JACAOM010000020.1:69541-109915 GCF_013386245.1 Pseudomonas sp. 21615526
CGTCAGATGGCGCAAGAAGTGGGCGTGGAAAACGCCTTCGACTTCCCGGGTTTCGTCCCGGCCTACATCCGTCCGCTGTTCTGCCGTGGCATCGGCCCGTTCCGTTGGGCTGCGCTGTCGGGCGACCCGCAAGACATCTACAAGACCGACGCCAAAGTCAAAGAGCTGATCCCGGACGACGCGCACCTGCACAACTGGCTGGACATGGCCCGCGAGCGCATCAGCTTCCAGGGCCTGCCGGCGCGTATCTGCTGGGTTGGCCTGGGCCAGCGCGCCAAGCTCGGCCTGGCATTCAACGAAATGGTGCGCAGCGGCGAGCTGTCGGCACCCATCGTGATCGGCCGCGACCACCTGGACTCCGGCTCGGTGGCCAGCCCCAACCGTGAAACCGAATCGATGCAGGACGGTTCCGACGCCGTGTCCGACTGGCCACTGCTCAACGCCTTGCTCAACACCGCCAGCGGCGCGACCTGGGTTTCGTTGCACCACGGCGGCGGCGTCGGCATGGGCTTCTCCCAGCACTCGGGCATGGTGATTGTCTGCGACGGTACCGACGAAGCCGCCGAGCGTATCGCGCGCGTGCTGCACAACGACCCGGCGACCGGCGTGATGCGTCATGCGGATGCGGGCTACCAGATCGCGATTGATTGCGCCAAGGAGCAGGGTTTGAACCTGCCGATGGTCAAGTAAACCAGGCAGGCAGTTGCACCCTTTGCTTCATGGACGTCGGGCAGGTTGAGACGGATTTCAAGGTTCCGGTGCTTTATGTGTTTTCGGTAGGAGTGACTTGATGAGTCTCATGCAGATGCTCAGTTTTGGCGACACGGGTTGGGGGATGGCCTTGCTCAAGGCCGCCCTCATGACCGTGTTGTTGACCCTTGCGGCGCTGGTGGTCGGTGCGCTGGTCGGCAGCCTGGTGGCCATGGCCAAGCTTTCCAAAAAGCGTGCCTTGCGATACCTGGGGGATGCCTATTCCATCCTGTTCCGGGGGATTCCGGAGCTGTTGGTGATCTACCTGTTCTATTTCGGCGGTGCCAGTGTGGTGACGGCCGTCAATCACTGGTTTGGCGGTGAAGGCTATGTCGATGTCCCGCCGTTCATGGTGGGGGCCATCGCCGTCGGATTGATCTCGGCGTCGTATCAGGCTGAGGTCTATCGCGGTGCCTTTATCGCGGTGGCCAAGGGTGAGCTTGAGGCAGCACTGGCGATCGGCATGAACCGCGCAACGCGGATTCGCCGGGTGCTGATCCCGCAGATCTGGCGGTACGCGCTGCCTGGCCTGGGCAACGTCTGGCAAATGAGCCTGAAAGACTCCGCGCTGATTTCGGTGATTGGCCTGGTGGAACTGATGCGCGCCAGCCAGGTGGCGGCGGGTTCCACGCGCCAGTACTTCACGTTCTACATCGTCGGCGGCGTGTGCTACCTGATTCTGACCGGGCTTTCGGGCCGTCTTTTCAATATTGCCGAAGCGCGCGTACAGCGTACGCAGCGGCGCAATCCTGCACAGTCGTGAGAAGGGACCGTTTGCCATGATCGATTTCGCCTTTCTTGCCGACACCATGCTCAAGTTGCTGGGTGCCTTGCCCATCACCCTGGCCTTGTTTTTTTCGTCCCTGACCCTGGGGTTGCTGCTGTCGCTGGGCGTGGTGTCCATGCGCGTCAGCCGTTGGCCATTCCTCAGCTACCCGGCGCGTTTCTACATCATGCTGTTTCGCGGCACGCCGCTGATGATCCAGATGTTCCTGATCTATTACGGCCTGGGGCAGTTCCCGGCGATTCGCGACAGCTTCCTGTGGGTGGTGTTGAGGTCGCCTTATGGCTGCGCCGTGGTCTCCCTGGCGCTGTGCACCGCCGGCTACACCGCTGAAATCATTCGCGGTGGCCTGCTGAGCGTGCCTCAAGGGCAGATCGAAGCGGGGCAGGCGGTAGGCATGGGGCGTTGGACCCTGCTGTGGCGAGTGATCGGCCCGGTCACCTTGCGCCAGGCGCTTCCGGCCTATTCCACCGAGGCCATCTTGCTGGTCAAGTCCACCGCGCTGGCCAGCCTGGTCACCGTGTGGGACGTCACCGGCGTGGCGCAACAAATCATCCAGCGTACCTACCGCACCATGGAAGTGTTCATTTGTGCGGCGTTGATCTATCTGATCCTGAACTTCCTGGTGGTGCGTGTGGTGGCCTGGATTGAACATCGTCTGTCGCCCCATCTGCGTGAGCGGCCGAAAGACGTGCCGGTCAAGCAAACCCCCGAACCTATTTCTCATTCCTGATTGCAGCGGAGCTTGTCATGAGTACTCAGATTCAGAGCGCCCTTACGGTTAACAACATTCACAAGGCTTTCGGTTCGGCACAGGTTCTCAAGGGGATTTCGCTGGAGGCTCACAAAGGTGACGTGATTTCCATCCTCGGTGCCAGCGGTTCGGGCAAGAGCACTTTCCTGCGTTGTATCAACCTGCTGGAAACCCCGGACGAGGGCAGTATTGTGCTCGACGGCGAAACCATCGAGCTCAAGCGCCAGCGCAACGGTCGGTTGTTGCCTGGCAGCACGCGGCAGGTGGAGACCATGCGCAGCAAGCTGGGCATGGTGTTCCAGAGTTTTAACCTGTGGTCGCATATGACGGTTTTGCAAAATGTCATCGAGGGGCCGATGCGGGTGCTCAAGCGTTCGAAGGCCGAGTGTGTGGAGGAAGCTGAGCAACTGCTGCACAAGGTGGGGCTTTATGATCGCCGTGATTATTACCCGGCGCATTTGTCGGGTGGGCAGCAGCAGCGGGTGGCGATTGCCCGGGCGTTGGCGATGAACCCGCAAGTAATGTTGTTTGATGAGCCGACGTCGGCGCTGGACCCGGAGTTGGTGGGGGAGGTGTTGCGGGTGATGCGGTCGCTGGCCGAGGAAGGGCGGACCATGTTGGTGGTGACCCATGAGATGGGGTTTGCGCGGCATGTGTCCAATCGGGTGGTGTTTATGGCCAATGGGTTGATTGATGCCCAGGGCACCCCGGCGGAGTTGTTTGAGGGGTTGCCGACTGAGCGGTTTCGGCAGTTTGTATCGAGTCATACGCAGCGTAGTGCGGAGTAGTGGAGTGTTAAAAGCAAAGGCAAGATCCAGAGCGAAGGCAGAGCTGCTTTTCTGTAGGAGCTGGCTTGCCGGCGATGCAGACACCTCGGTGTATCAGGTACACCCAGTTGATGCCATCGCCGGCAAGCCAGCTCCTACAGTGGACCGTGCCCGCTTTTGATTTTTGCTTGTGCCTTTGCTTCACAACACTCAAGCCGGCCGGNNTGTAAGAGCGGAACCAATACAAGCCATCACCCAAATAACGGATATGCCCCCACCCCAACCAGGAACGCCTCAGGACTTAGGCGTCAAATCCACCTTGAACCATTTTTCGCTGAGTTTCTTAACAGTCCCATCAGCAATCGCTTCTTTCAAAGCCGCATCAAACTTGGCCTTCAACTCCGGATCGCTCTTGCGAAAACCCAGGCCCTCGCCATCACCCCAGATAGGGCCCTTGATCTGCGGCCCGGTATACGCCAGCCCCTTGTTCTCAGGCTTGGACATGATCGAATCAAGGAACGTAACGTCATCAAAAATCGCGTCAATACGGCCCGATTGCAGATCAAGAATCGCATCGGCCGACGTGTTGTACTCACGAATCGTTGCCACGTCCTTGAAGTTCTCATCAATGAACTTGGTGTAAATGATGCCTGAAGCGATCCCGATGGTTTTACCCTTCAGCGCCTGACGCAACGGCTCGATCGCATCGTGAATCGCCTTCGGATCAGCACTCAGCGTAATCGCATTCGCCGCCCCGGTTTTACCCGGCAGCAACGCCGCATCCTGCGCGACAAAGTTGGCCGGCGTCTGCGCGTAGGGAATCGAAAAATCCATGACCTGCTTACGGTCGTCAGTGATAACGATCGCATCCATCAACACATCAAACTTCCCTGCGTTGAGACTGGCAATCATGCCATCCCAGTTCTGCACGGTGATCTTGCACTGCAGCTTCATCTTGGCGCACAGGTAGTCCATCAGCTCAGGCTCGAAACCACTGATCTTCCCGCCTGGCAATGTCAGGTTCCAGGGCTCGTACGCGCCCTCGGTCGCGATGTTCACGGACGTCCAGTCCTTTGCCTGCAGTCCGGAAGCACTTGCCATCACTAGGGTCGCTACAGCAACAGAGCCTAACCAATTCGATTTTTTAGCGGTCATTTCTATTTCCTACCAATGTTTTGATGTGGGCTTAGGACTTTTTTCTCGAACGCATACAGGTTTGGGGACTGGCCGATTCGCTCTCCAGTCTGCACATGACTCCACATGTACATACATGTCATTGCAAAATATTTGCCAGCTTTTAAAAATAAATAACCTGTTGATTTTCAAGGAAATTAAACATGGTTAGAAAATGTGCGCGGTTTTTTCGCCCTGTTTTGGGTCGATAGGTAGCGTTTTGCACCCACCCGTGCGCTGTCAGGTGTCAGGCGTGGGGGCAGGGTTCGCGGTGAGTATTGGCGTGAATCCCAGGTGCTCAAGCAGTCGCGCCATATCGCGGACTGCGATCGACAGGGTCGCGGTATTCACCAGCGGATGGCAGAGAATCCTGTCGCCGTTCCACACCTCTTCGGCGATCACAACCTGGGTGGCGCGCTGCACGTCATTGCACAACCCCAGCAATGACACCGCTCCCGGCTCCACGCCCAGGGTTTCCATCAGGCGGCGCGGCGAGGCGAATCTCACGCCCTTGAGGCCGAGGGTTTGCGAGAGTGTACGCAGGTCCAGGCGCTGCTCGCTCTTGAGCACCACCAGGGTGGGATTCAAGCCTTTGGCATCGCACAGGAAGATGTTCTTGACCGCCTGCCCGCTGATTCCGATGTCCAGTTTGTCGGCTTCTTCGCAGGTGCGCACGGCGCTGTGTTCCACGTATTCATAGGCAATGGAGCAGGTGTCGAGCAGGTGTAGAACGTCTTTGGGTTGAAGCATTGGCAAGGTCCCCGGGTATCGCTTTGTCTGCGCCAAAAATGGCAAAGGCCCGCCGTCCGAAAAGGAGGGCAGGCCGTTTGACGGCGTGGTTGTCAGTTCAGGTGATGGGCCACCAGGTCGTTGATTTTCCCGCTGCGCACCTGGTCAATCACACTGGCCATGTCAGCGTAAAACGCGCGGTCGTTATCCGCCACCGGCACTTCACTGCGCACCAGGTCATAGACCGCCTTGGTCGCGGTCGATGCCTTGTTCACATCGTGGAAATCCAGGGCCTGGCACGCGACCAGCACTTCGATGGCCACCACCGACTGGAGTTTTTGCGAGACTTTGTAGGCCTTGATCACCGCGTTGTAGGCCAGGCTGACCGGGTCTTCCTGGTTGCCGCAGGTCGAGACGCTGTCGATCGACGACGGCATCGACAGGGTTTTCATCTCGGCGTACAGCCCGGCGGCGGTGTACTGGACGATCATGTAACCGCTGTTCAGGCCCGGGTTGCGCACCAGGAAGGCCGGCATTTCGCTGAAGTGCGAGTTGATCATGCGGTCGGTCCGGCGCTCGGAAATTTTCGCCAGGTTGGTCAGCGCCACACACAGTGTGTCGGCTGCAATCCCGATGTAGGTGCCGTCGAAGTTGGCGCCGGAAATCGCGATACCGTCACCGTCGTCCAGCGGGAAAATCACCGGGTTGTCGCCCGAAGAATTGATTTCGCGCTCGATGGTTTCCCGCGCGTAGTTGATGAACTGCCGGGAAGCACCATGCACTTGGGGGATGGCACGCAGGCTGTAGACGTCCTGCAGGCGGTAATCGATGTTGTCTGCGATGAGCTGGCTGTCGTGCAGGATAGCCTTGATGTTGGCGGCGGTTGCGGCCTGTGCGGGGTGAGCCTTGATCGAGTGGTAGCGCGGGTCGAACGCGCGGATGGTGCCCTTGAGCGCCTCCAGCGACATGGCCGCCGCCACGTCCGCCAGGTCCGCAGCCTGCATGGCGTTGTACAGCGCCAGTGTGGCGATGGCGGTCACCGACGTGGTGCCGTTCAACATCGCCAGGCCTTCCTTGCACTGCAGGTCGGTCGGTTGCAGGCCGACCTGTTGCAGGGCGGTTGCGCCATCCACCAGTGCACCGCCCTTGACGCTGGCGCGGCCTTCGCCGAGCAGCACCAGGGCCAGGTGGCCTTCTACCGCGAGGTAACCCACCGAGCCTTCGCCCGGCGCAAAGGGCACCACGTCGTGGTTGAGCAGGCCGGCGATCAGTTCCAGCAGTTCCAGGCGCACCCCGGAGTAGCCTTTGCCCAGGCTGATCAACACCATCAACTGGATCGCCCGCACCTGTTCACGCACCAGCGGTTCGCCGACGGAAACAGCGTGGGAACGCACGATGTTGACTTGCAGTTCCTTGGCGTTTTCCGGCGAGATCACATGCCGCACGTTGTCGCCAAAACCGGTGGTCACGCCGTACACCAAACGGTTTTCATCGAGGAATCGCTCGATCAACCCACGGGACTTTTTAACCCGGTTCTTGTAACTGTCGGCAAACGAAACAGTGGCCGAATAGCGGGCGATCGCCACGAACTCTTCGATGCTGGGTTCTCTGTCGCCTAACACGACATGGGTAATTTGTTCAGGCAGGGTTTTCATCAGCGACTCCAGCAGGGCGTAACGCAATGGGGTGGGAAGTGGTTTCACTCTACGGGTTGCACTAGCTGAAGAAAATATGAGGTTTTCTGTTATTTTTAGTAGAAAATCTAAACTGCTGAAGTCGCGAGATTCCCCCATGAGCCGTTTACCGCCGTTGCGCGCGTTGCAAGTGTTTGAAGTGGTGGGCCACTGCGCCGGTATGTCCCAGGCGGCGATTCGCCTGGGGATCTCGGTGGGCGCTGTCAGCCAGCAAATGAAACTGCTCGAAGATGCCCTGGGCATGAAGCTGACGCTCAAGGACGGCCAGCGCCTGCGCTTGAACAGCGTCGGCGAACGCCTGCACGCCCGCTGCACCGCGGCGTTCGAAGAACTCAGGCTGGCGGTGGCCGAGGCCGAGCGGGCGAAGAATCCCAACAACCTGTATATCAGTTGCCTGCCTTCGCTGATGACCAAATGGCTGTCGCCGCTGATCGACGAGTGGGGGCAGGACGAAACCGACCTGGACATCTACCTCGACAGCACCCTCGATGATGCATCGGGGGAGGAAAGTGCCGACTTTCGCATCGGTTATGGCGAGCACCCCGAGCATGCCGGGCATAGCGTGCCGCTGTTCCGCGATTGTGTGGTGCCCACTTGTTCACCGCAGTTGCTGGAACGGGTTGCGTGCGCGCGGGACTTGCTCGATTACCGCCTGATCGGCATCGACTCGCGGCCCAAATTCGATTCGCCGCCTTCGTGGACCCAATGGTTCAGCGAGCTGGAAGGGCAAACCGGCCAGCCCATCGTGATCCGCCGCAATTACTCATCATCGATTACCGCGATCCAGGCGGCCATCGACCGGCAAGGCATCGTGCTGGCGCAGTTCTCAATGATCGCCGGGGACCTGCGCGCCGGTCGGCTGGTGATTCCCTGGCGGTTCGCCGTGCCGCTGGCGGCGCCGTACTACCTGAGTTGGCACCCCAATACCCTGCACAAACAGCAGTGCCGTGGGTTTCAACGCTGGATGATTGGGCAGGGGCAGAAACAGGAGAAAATTACCGCTGCCATGCTTTCTGCTGCGCACTTTGATCATTAAGTTGTCACTTACGGTCATTGAGCGCCAGCCGGCGGACTCTTAGTCTGTGGGACATAAACCGATGGAGTGCCATTCGAGCGCTCCACGTCCCGTGATGATCCGTTGTGGAGCTGTACCATGACCGCTGCTGCCTACCCGCACTTGCTGGCCCCGTTGGACCTGGGTTTTACCACCCTGCGCAACCGTACCCTGATGGGCTCGATGCACACCGGCCTTGAAGAGAAACCCGGTGGCTTCGAGCGCATGGCGGCCTATTTTGCCGAACGTGCCCGTGGCGGCGTGGGCCTGATGGTCACCGGCGGCATTGGCCCCAACGATGAAGGCGGGGTGTATGGCGGTGCGGCCAAGCTGACCACCGACGAAGAAGCGCAGAAGCACAAGATCGTCACCCGGGCGGTGCACGAGGCGGGCGGCAAGATCTGCATGCAGATCCTCCACGCCGGGCGTTATGCCTACAGCCCGAAGCAGGTGGCACCGAGCGCAATCCAGGCGCCGATCAACCCGTTCAAGCCCAAAGAGCTGGACGAAGAAGGCATCGAAAAACAGATCAATGATTTCGTCACCTGCTCGGTGCTGGCCCAGGTCGCCGAGTACGACGGCGTGGAAATCATGGGTTCGGAAGGCTACTTCATCAACCAGTTCCTCGCCGCCCACACCAACCACCGCACCGACCGTTGGGGTGGCAGCTACGAAAACCGCATGCGCCTGCCGGTGGAAATCGTGCGCCGGGTGCGCGAAGCCGTAGGCCCGAATTTCATCATCATCTTCCGCCTGTCGATGCTCGACCTGGTGGAAGGCGGCAGCACCTGGGAAGAGATCGTGCAGTTGGCCAAGGCCATCGAGCAGGCCGGTGCAACCATCATCAACACCGGCATCGGCTGGCACGAAGCGCGGATCCCGACCATCGCCACCAAGGTGCCGCGTGGCGCGTTCAGCAAGGTCACCGCGAAGTTGCGCGGTGCGGTGCAGATTCCATTGATCACCACCAACCGGATCAACACCCCGGAAATCGCCGAGCAGATTTTGGCCGAAGGCGATGCCGACATGGTCTCGATGGCTCGCCCATTCCTCGCCGACCCGGACTTCGTCAACAAGGCTGCCGAAGGCCGCGCCGATGAGATCAACACCTGCATCGGCTGCAACCAGGCCTGCCTGGACCACACCTTCGGCGGCAAGCTGACCACCTGCCTGGTCAACCCGCGTGCGTGCTACGAGACCGAGCTCAACTACCTGCCGGTCAAGCAGATCAAGAAAATCGCCGTGGTCGGTGCCGGTCCTGCGGGCCTGGCGGCCGCCACCGTCGCCGCCGAGCGTGGGCATCAGGTGACGCTGTTCGATTCGGCCAGCGAGATCGGCGGCCAGTTCAACATCGCCAAGCGTGTGCCGGGCAAGGAAGAGTTCTTCGAGACCCTGCGCTACTTCAAGCGCAAGTTGCAGACCACTCACGTCGAACTGTGCCTGAACACCCGGGTCGACGTTGAGCAGCTTGTTGCGGGCGGTTATGACGAGATCATCCTCGCGACCGGCATCGCGCCGCGTATTCCGGCGATTCCCGGTGTGGAAAACGCCAAGGTATTAAGCTACCTCGACGTGATCCTGGAGCGTAAGCCGGTGGGCCATCGCGTGGCGGTGATCGGTGCCGGCGGTATCGGTTTTGACGTCTCGGAATTCCTCGTGCACCAGGGCGTGTCCACCAGCCTGGACCGCGAGGCGTTCTGGAAAGAGTGGGGCATCGACACCCACCTGGAAGCCCGCGGCGGTGTGGCCGGGATCAAGCCCGAGCGCCATGCGCCGGCGCGTGAAGTGTTCCTGTTGCAGCGCAAGACCTCCAAGGTCGGTGACGGCCTGGGCAAGACCACCGGCTGGATCCACCGCACCGGCTTGAAGAACAAGCAGGTGCAGATGCTCAACAGCGTCGAGTACCTGAAGATCGACGATGAGGGCCTGCACATCCGCATCGGCGCCGAGGGTGAACCGAAGGTGCTGGCGGTGGACAACATCGTGATCTGCGCCGGGCAGGACCCGCTGCGGGAATTGCAGGATGGCCTGGTGGCGGCCGGGCAGAACGTGCACCTGATCGGCGGCGCGGACGTGGCGGCCGAGCTGGATGCCAAGCGCGCCATCAACCAGGGTTCGCGCCTGGCGGCCGAGCTGTAAGCACGTAAAAGGGGCGGTGGTAGACTACCGCCCCTTTTCTTGTGCAGAACCGCCCTCATGGGTCCTTTCGACTGGCTTCCCCACGCGCCCCTTGAACCCCTGAAGCTGGACTGGATGGGGCCGGTGGAAGTCGCCGTACTGCGCCTGGATCGCATCGACCCGCTGATCAGCGGCAACAAGTGGTTCAAGCTCACCGAGCACCTGGCGCAAGGCCGGGCGGCGGGCGCCAGGGGGATCATCAGCCTGGGCGGCGCTTACTCCAATCACCTGCATGCACTGGCGGCGGCCGGGAAACGCTTCGGCTTTCCTACCGTTGGCTTGCTGCGTGGCCATCCACAAGACACGCCCACGGTGCTCGACCTCAAGGCCTTCGGCATGCAACTGCATTGGCTGGGGTATGGCGGCTATCGCGCGCGCAACGAGCCGGACTTCTGGCTGCCCTGGCGCGAGCAGTATCCGCACCTGCACCCGGTACCTGAAGGCGGCGGGGGCCTGGCGGGCGCGTTGGGTTGCGGGGTTTTGGTGAATCAGGCGCAGGCGCAATTAAACGGCCTGGGCTGGACGGACTATCACGGTTGGTGGCTGGCGGCAGGCACCGGTACTACATTGGCGGGATTGGTGCTGGCGGAGGCGGGCGCGCATCCGGTATATGGCGCCCTGGCGGTGCCCGACGACCACGGGGTGGCGCAACAGGTGCAGGCGCTTGTGCAGCAGGGTTATGAATTGCTGGAGGCCAGCCGGGGCGGCTTTGCCAAGGTTGATCCGGAGTTGCTGGCCTTTATCGACGCTACCGAGCAAGCCTGTGGCCTGGCGCTGGAGCCGCTGTATACCGGCAAAGCGTTATTGGCGTTGAAACAACAGATTGAAGCCGGGAGATTTTCCCCCGGCACCCGCCTGATCTTCGTCCACACCGGTGGCCTGCAGGGCCGCCGGGGTTTCCCTGTTGCACCCGGTTAATGTAGGAGCTGGCTTGCCTGCGATGCAGACACCGCGGTGTATCAGTGGCACCGAGGTGATGCTACCGCAGGCAAGCCAGCTCCCCCACAAGCCAGCTGCCACATTCAATCCGTGGGCTTACTGAAGGTTCCCTCTCTTGCCGGGCATCATTCTCAATGCAGTGTTGTCTCGCAGCACATAGTGATGGGCCAATCCGGCCAACGCATGCAGCCCGATCAGCCAGTAGCCGATCTTGCCGAACAGCACGTGCCAGTTTTCAATTTCCTTGGCCAACGCTTTGTTCTCGGCAATCAGCGGCGGCAACTCGATGCCGTAGAACATCACCGAATGCCCCTCGGCGCTGACGATCAGCCAGCCGGCGATGGGCATGCCGATCATCAAGGCGTACAGCGCCATGTGCATCAGGGTGGCGAGGAGGGTTTGCCATTGCGGCGGGGCAGGGACGATCTTCGGTGCAACGCCCAGGCTGCGGGCGAACAACCGTAGCCACACCAGCACAAACACCGTCAGGCCGAACATGAAGTGCATTTCCACGATCAACGTACGTGCGCCGCTGCCTTTGGGAAACTGCCCGCGTAACTCAATGCAGGCGTAGACCACCGCCAGCAGCACCACCATCAGCCAGTGCAACGCAATCGACATGGTGCTGTAACGCGTATCGGAATTTTTCCAGGGCATCGCTTTCTTCCTCACTCATCAGGGCAAACCTCCGTTCTTTCGCGACGGAGTCCTTTCAATGTAAGCCTGTTTTACGAGGTTTGCCCGTGAGAGGAGGGTGTATAGGCGATCTTTTGATCTCGATCAGTTGCCCTGCGGCATTTCACCCCGTGCCAGGCGCTGGTTGATGTCGGCGATCACCGCAGGCAGGTCGGTGATGGTGTCGATCATGTAGTGTGGGCGCGAGCCTTCGAACATGGCCTGGATACGCGTGCGTTCGCTGGCGAGTGTGCCGGCGTCGAGGGCGCGGAACTGCTCGTAGGTCAGGCCCAGGGCGTTGCCCGAGCAGGTCAGCGCCACGGTCCACATCCCGGCGCGACGGCCTTCGAGGATGCCCGGCACGGTGTCGTCGATCTTCACGCAGGCCGCTACGTCATCGATCCCGAGGGCGATCACGTTGGCCAGGGCCTGGGCCGGCCATGGTCGGCCGTTGGGTACTTCGTCGGTGGCGACCACGTGGTCGGCGATATAGCCATTGGTGGCAGCCAGTTCGACCACCTTGTCCATCACCTGCTTGGGGTAGCCGGAGCACGAACCGATCTTGATCCCTTGCTGGCGCAGGTTGGCGATAGTGTCCAGGGCACCGGGGATCAATGCCGAGTGCTCGGCGATCTTCTCGATCTGCAGCGGCATGAAGCGCTGGTAGATGGCGGTCACATCATCGTCAGTCGGTGTGCGGCCGAAGGCTTTGCGGTAACGCTCGGCCACCTGCGGCTGGTCGCACAGGGTGCGGATGTGGTCCCACTTGCCCATGCCCATCGGGCCACGGGCTTCCTCGATGGAGACCTGCACGTCGAACTCGGCGAAGGCTTCGACAAAAATCTGCGTGGGCGCGAACGAGCCGAAATCGACCACGGTGCCGGCCCAGTCGAGGATCGCGGCCTGAAGCTGGGTTGGGTTTGCGTAGTTCATGGTTCAGATCCTGTGAGTAGTGGGCAGTCAGATGTCGAGCACGTTCATTTCTTGCAGCACCTCGGCTACCGCCGCGACCGCGGCTTGCATCTCGGCCTGGTTCACATGGCCGATGCAGCCTACGCGGAAGGTTTCCACCTGGGTCAATTTGCCGGGATAAAGGATGAAGCCCTTGGCCTTGACCCGTTCGTAGAACTCCTTGAACTGGTAGCGCGGATCTTTCGGCGCGTGGAAGGTAACGATGATCGGCGCCTGGATCGCGGCGGGCAGGAAGCTGCGCAGGCCCAGTTCGGCCATGCCGTCCAGCAATGCCTGGCAGTTGTCGGCGTAGCGCTGGTGCCGGGCGGGCAGGCCGCCTTCTTCGTTGTATTGCAGCAGCGCTTCGTGCAGCGCCGCCACCACGTGGGTCGGCGGTGTGAAGCGCCATTGGCCGGTCTTGGCCATGTAGCTGTGCTGGTCGAAAAGGTCCATCGCCAGGGAGTGGCAGTTGCCTTGGGCTGCAGCCAGCGCCTGCTTTTCAGCGAACACAAAACCCATCCCCGGTACGCCTTCCAGGCACTTGCCGGAGGCGGCGATCAGCGCGTCGAACGGCACCTCGCGGGCGTCGATCGGCAGCGCGCCGAAGGAGCTCATGGCGTCGATAATCAGGCGCTTGCCGTGGCGGGCGATGACCTGGGCGATCTCGGGCAACGGGTTGAGAATCCCGGTGCTGGTTTCGCAATGGATCAGTGCGACGTGGGTGATGCCCCTGTCGGCGTGCAACAGGCGGTCGACGTCGGCGGCGGTGGTGGGTTCGTCCTCGGCAGTTTCAAAGGTACTGAACTCGCGGCCGAGCACTTCGCAAATCTTCGCCAGGCGCTTGCCGTAGGCGCCGTTGATCAGCACCAGCACCTTGCCGTCCCGTGGCACGAGGGTGCCGATGGCCGCTTCCACGGCAAAGGTGCCGCTGCCTTGCAATGGCACGCAATGGTGGCTGGCGGTGCCGTTGACGATCACCAGCAGTTGCTCGCAAAGACTGGCGGTCAGTTGATTGAAGCGGTCATCCCATGAACCCCAGTCGACCATCATGGCCTGGCGGGTGCGGGCCGAGGTGGTCAAGGGCCCCGGGGTCAGCAGGATCGGCGCGGCAGTGCTCATTCGTGTGTCCTCGCAAAACATTGGGATGAAGTTACGGCGCCTAAATTGCAGTTTGGCTTGTCATCAATCAAATTGTTTGTTGTTATGCGAGCTATCAGTGAGGCCGATAGCTATGAACCTGTTTCAACTGCGTGCGTTTGATTCGGTGGCCCGCGAGGGCAGTTTTACCCGGGCGGCCGAGCGCCTGTTTATCAGCCAGCCGGCGGTGACCGGGCATATCAAGGCGCTGGAGGAGCACTACCAGATCGCGCTGCTGCGGCGTACCGCGCGGCGGGTGGAGTTGACCGAGGAGGGCACCAAACTCGCGGCGATCACCCGTGCGATCTTCGGCCTGGTGGAAGAGGCGCAGACGTTGCTGGAGGCCAACCGGCAATTACTTACCGGGCGCCTGGAAGTGGCGGCGGATGGGCCGCACATGGTCATGCCGATGCTGGCCAGCCTACGGCAGCGGTATCCGGGGATTACTGTCAATTTGCGCCTGGGCAATGCGCAGGAAACCCTCGCGGCGCTGTTGTCGGAGCGCGCCGATGTGGCGGTGTTGACCGAGGTGGAGCCGCGCAAGGGCCTGCACTTGCAGCCGTTAATCGAGTCACGGATTTGCGCGTTGGTGCCGGCCGGCCATCCGTGGCTGGCGGAGCCTGCGGGGATTCGGCTGGAGCAATTGGATCAGGTGATCATGGTGTTGCGTGAACCCAGCTCGATTACGCGGCGGACCTTTGACGATGCCTGCGCCCAGGCCGGCGTGCAGCCCCGGGTGTTGCTGGAACTGGACAGCCGTGAGGCGGTGACGGAAGCGGTGGCGGCCGAGTTGGGGGTTGGGGTGGTGTCGTCGATGGAAGTCAGCCGGGATCCGCGGGTGCACGCGATTCCGATCCAGGGCGAGGGGCTGGTGAACCGGCATGTGATCGGGTGCATGGAGCGGCGCCGGGAGTTGCGGTTGATTCAGGCGTTTTTCGAGTTGGCGCCTTAGAGGGTGTTGGCTTGAGATCTAGTTGGCCCCTTCGCGAGCAAGCCCGCTCCCACATTCGACCGCGTTCCATCGGTAGAACTCGGTCAACTGTGGGAGCGGGCTTGCTCGCGAAGGGGCCCTCAACTTCACCGCAAACTTTCCCGCACAATCTCCAGAAACGTCGCCACCACCCGCCGCGAACTCTGCTCCTTCAAGCACACCAGTGTTTCCTTCATCCGCTGCGTACAGTCACGGATCGGCATCGCATACACCCGCGAATCTGCGCCAAACTCCGCAGCCGACACCACGCCCACGCCAATCCCCACCACCACCGCCTCCCGCGCGGCTTCGCGGCCTTCCACCTGGATCGCCGGGCGAATGCGCAGCCCGGCCTGGTGCATTTCCTGCTCCAGGGTCTGGCGGGTCACCGAGCCGATTTCCCGCAACACCAGCGGCGTATCGTCCAGGTCCGCCAGGCAGATCGACTCGCGGCCCGCCCACGGGTGGTTGCGGGCGACAAACGCGAGCAATTGGTCATCGGGCAGCGGCAGTGACAGCAGCCGCTCGTCGTCCACATCGCGCCCCAGCAGCGCGAGGTCGGCCTGGTAGTTGTACAGGCGAAACAGTGATTCATCGGTGTTGCCGGTTTCGATCTTCACGCTGATGCCCGGGTACAACTGGCAGAAGCGCGCAATCTGCGGCAGCACATGCACCGGGGCGTCCACCGCGAGTGTCAGGGTGCCGGTTTGCAAGGCGCGGGAATCCTGCAACAGCTCTTCGGCTTCCGCCGCGACGGCAAACAGACGCTGGGTGATGCTCAACAGGCGCTCGCCGAGGTCGGTCAAGCGCACCGAACGTTTGTTGCGATGAAACAGCAGCACGCCGAAACGTTCCTCAAGCTTGCGCACCTGATCGGAAATGGCCGGCTGGCTGAGGAACAAGCGTTCGGCGGCGTGGGTAAAACTGCCGTGTACGGCCACCGCATGGAAGGCTTTGAGTTGCGCGTGAGACACCGACATCGCGAATCCTCTTACAAGCTCAGCTTATATTTGAAATACGATAAATCGATTTTACCTATTAGTCAGCCATTGCTTTGATAGCCCCAGTCGCCGTAGGTCGAGTCCTACACCTTCGGCGGCCATGGGTCTTCTGCGTGCTCACCAGCGGGACTCATCTGACCAATACCGCGCCCCTCCAAGCGCCGGTACTGCAGTGCTCAACAATAAAAATACAGGCGTTTGCTTTTCATTCTGCCGGCACACTCACACCTGAGGTCAGAACCACCATGAATACTCCCTTGAGTCACATCAAGCGTTGGCGCGTGCAGATTTTCGCCATCACCTGGCTGGCGTACGCGGCCTTCTATTTCACCCGCAAGGCTTTTTCGGTGGCCAAGCTGGGGATCGTCGACGACCCGAGTTTCCCGCTGGACAAGATGATGATGGCCAACCTGGATGGCATCTACCTGGCGGCCTACGCCGTTGGCCAATTCACCTGGGGCATGCTCGCCGACCGTTTCGGGCCGCGTGTGGTGGTACTCGGCGGGTTGCTGATTTCAGCCGCCGCCGCCCTGGTGATGGGCACGTTTGCCACGTTACCGATCTTTGTCACGTGCATGTTGATCCAGGGCCTGGCCCAGTCCACCGGCTGGTCCGGGCTGTGCAAGAACCTTGGCAGTTTCTTCCCGGCGCAGCAGCGTGGCCGGGTGCTGGGTTTATGGAGCTCGTGCTACGCCTTTGGTGGCCTGGTGGCGTCGCCGTTTGCCGGATGGTGGGCGTATACGCTGATCGGCACCTGGCATGCGGCATTTATCTCCAGTGCGGCTGTGGTCTTCGTGGTCGCGGTGCTGTTTTTCATTTTCCAGCGCAACACGCCACAGGATGTGGGGTTACCGGCAGTGGAGCCGGAACCGGAACAGACTGCCGCCGAGAAGAACGCCAGTGTGCTGGAGCCGCTGCGGGCCATCTTGCGCAACCGTACTGTGTTGACCCTGGGGCTGGCGTACTTCCTGTTGAAACCGGCGCGTTACGCGATCCTGTTGTGGGGGCCGGTGATTGTGTATGAGCAGATGCCGTCGGTGGGCAAGGTCGGCGCGGCGATTGTGCCGACGGCGTTCGAGCTGGCGGGGTTGCTGGGGCCGATCATGATCGGCATGGCGTCCGACAAACTGTTCGGCGCCCGGCGCATGCCGGCCTGTGTCCTCAGCCTGCTGGCACTGACCGTGGCCCTGGCGTTGTTCATGGGCGCCTTGCACACCGGCAGTGTGGCGCTGGTGATGGCGCTGCTGTTTGTGATGGGCCTGACCCTGTACGGGCCGGACTCGATGATCAGCAGCACCGCCGCCATCGACTTCGGCACCGCCAAGGCCGGCGCGACGGCGGCGGGGTTCGTCAACGGCTGCGGTTCGGTGGGTGCAGTCCTGGGCGGCTTGTTGCCGGGCTACTTCGACACCGTCACGGTGTTTATCGTGTTTGCCGGCGCCGCGTTGTTTTCCTCGCTGGTGTTGATGCCCTACTGGAACGCCAGGCCGGCGGTGCTGGCGCAGGTGGGCGACTTCGTGCCCGACCGTGAGCGCGCCATCAATCCCTTGCGGACCTGAGGGGCATGGCCGGTTTTTTGGTGGATTAGAGTGTTTCAGCGCTATAAACTCTGCCCCCAAAGCGCCGGCCAGTAGACGTTTCGGCGCGATGGACAGAAGAGAGTGAGTCATGGGCGCACAGTGGAAAGTCAAACATAAAGAAGCGGCATCCAATGCCAAGGGCAAGATCTTCGGCAAGCTGGTGAAAGAGATCACCATTGCCGCCCGCAACGGTGCCGACACTGCTACCAACGCACATTTGCGCCTGGTGGTGGAGCAGGCCAAAAAGGCCTCGATGCCCAAGGAAACCCTGGAACGCGCGATCAAGAAAGGCGCCGGTCTGCTCGGTGAGACCGTGCAATACCACCGCGTAACCTACGAAGGTTTTGCCCCGCACCAGGTGCCGCTGATCGTTGAATGCGTGACCGACAACATCAACCGCACCGTGGCGGAAATCCGCGTGGCGTTCCGCAAGGGCCAACTTGGCGCTTCCGGCTCCGTGGCCTGGGACTTCAACCATGTGGGCCTGATCGAAGCCTCGCCGGACAGCCCGGAAGCCGATCCGGAAATGGCCGCGATTGAGGCCGGTGCCCAGGATTTCGAGGCAGGCGAAGAAGAGGGCACGACCTTGTTCATCACCGAGACCACTGACCTGGACGCCGTGCAGAAAGCCTTGCCGGAGCAGGGTTTCACCGTGCTGTCGGCCAAGCTCGGCTACATCGCGAAGAACCCGGTGAGCGGTTTGAGCGATGAGCAGATGGCTGAAGTCGAAGCCTTCCTGGAAGGCCTGGACAACCATGATGACGTGCAGGACATGTTCGTCGGGTTGGCGGGTTAATTCTGATTTGATGTGAACCCGGTCCAAATGTGGGAGCGGGCTTGCTCGCGAATACGATGTACCAGCCAAGTATCTATTGACTGACACACCGCATTCGCGAGCAAGCCCGCTCCCACATTGGGTTTAGTGGAGTTTGGAAGACTGCAACAAGCTTGTGATTTCCTCGAACCCAGGCCGGGCCAACACATCCGGCTGGCAGCAGTTGTCCCGCAAGGTTTCCAGCGCCACGCGCTTTTCCTCGCTCAACCCCGCATCAATCCTTTCCAGCAATTCTCCCAGCAACACCCCGAACGCCCTGACTTCGATGCGCTGCAACGCGCGGGTTTCCTGGCTGTCGACCGTGGCGTGAAACGACGCTGCACCAAAGTCCCCAAGCAGACATTCACCGGCTTCATTCCACAGAATGTTGTGGCCGTACAGATCACCGTGGGTGATGCCTTGCGCGTGCAGGTGCGCCGCCACCGAGGCGATGCCCCGGGCCATGCGCAGCGCAACGTCTGCGCTGAAACGGGTGCCGGGCTCGTAGATATCCCGGGTGCACGACGCCAGGCTCGGCAGCGCCGCAAGGTTGCGGTAGCTCGGTTCGATCAGTTGCATCACCAGCGCCGCCTGGCCTTCCGGGTGGTCGACGACACGGCCTTCTACCTTGATCAGGTTGGCATGCAGTCCGGCGGCGATGCAGGCGTGCATTTCGTGCAGGGGCGAGCCGTCACTGGTAATGCTGCCTTTATAGAGTTTGACCGCGACCGCCTTGACCGGCCCGTTTGACGGGGCCCAGTACGCTTTGCGGATGATTCCGGAAGCGCCTTCACCCAGCACTTCGCTCAATTCCAGCTCGGACCAGGGAATATTCGGCGTCGCGTCATGGCGGGCCTCTTCCACGGCCATCTCTACCGGATTACCGGCGTAGGCCAGCCAGGTCAGGCTCGGCAAGGCCAGCAACCAGTCCGGCAGGCGGGTCATGCGGTTGGAGGCGATGCGGATCAGTTCGAGGTTTTTGCACTGGGCGAGGCTTTGCGGCAACTGCTCCAGGTGGTTACCGGCCAGCATCAGTTTTTGCAGCAAAGGCCGTTCACCCAGTTCGTCCGGCAATTGGCTGATGTGGTTATCGGTGAGGATCAGCCAGCGCAGCAAGGGTGGCAGCGACGTCGCCGGGACACTGCTGATCTGGTTCGACTTGAAGCCGATCATGCTCAACTGCGCGCACTGGCCCAGGCATTGCGGCAGTTCGGTAAAGGCGTTTTCCGAACAGAACAGCACGCGCAAATGGGGCAGGCGGTGCAGGTCATCCGGCAGGCTGCTCAGGGCATTGCCGGTCAGGTTGAGGATTTCCAGGGAGTCGGCCAGGTCGAAGATTTCCCGGGGGAACTCGGTCAGCCCACAGCGCAGGTCCAGGCGTTTGATACCGGCCAGTTGGCCGGCCTTGAGTTGGGCAAGGGTATCCATGAACGGCGCGTCACTCGGCAATAGGGGCGTGAATGGCGCTCATGATAGCGGGTTGCGGCCCGATCTTCTGCAACTGCCCCAGGCGGCTGGCGGTGCGCGCCAAATCGATGGCCTGGCCGCTCAGGGATTGCTCCAGCGGCTGCTCGCCGATCAGCACCAATTGCTTGTCCTGGTCGTAGAGCACGTCCACCAGGTTGATGAACCGTTGCTGGGCGGCAATCGGACAGTCCGCCAGGTGCGGCAGGCCGTCGATGATCCAGCGTTCATAGTCGCGGCACAGCTGCAGGTAGTCCATGACGGCGGTCGGTTGTTCGCACAGGTCGCTGAAGGTGAAGGCAATGCTGCGGTCCTGGTGCCAGCGGGCAGTCAATTGCCGGGCTCCGACGGTCAGGCTGACCGGGGCCTGATCCGCTGACGGCAGGCCCAGGGCTTGGCGTTGCGCGGCAGTCCCCGGCCACACGAACTGGCCAGCGCTGAACCGCTGATCGCCATGGGCCTGGGCCAGGCTGCGAAAATCCTGGGGGGCGCTGACTTCCATGACGTCCATGCGCGCGCTGATCAGCTCGATCACCGGCTTGAACCGCTGATGGTACAAGGGGTTCGGCAGCAACCCGGCGGGCGGATAATTGGAGGTTACCAGCACCCAGACTCCGCGCCGGAACAGGGCCTTGAACAGGCGGCTGATCAGCATCGCATCGCCGATATCATGTACGTGAAACTCGTCGAAGCACAGCACGCGGCAGCCATCGAGCAACTCATCCAGGGTCACGGCCAATGCATCGCGCTGCTGGCGATGGGCAAACATTCCCTGGTGCAGACGGGCGAAAAAGTCGTGGAAGTGCACGCGCTGTTTCTCGGCAATCGGCAACGCCTGGAAAAAGCCGTCCAGCAACCAGCTCTTGCCCCGGCCGACGGCGCCGTGCAGGTACAGGCTGCGGGTAGGGCGCCCGGCCAGCAGATGGTCGGTTTGCCGGGACATGGTCTCGATCACCTGTTGCTGGCTTGGACTGAGGGTATAGCCCTGTTGCCGGGCCTTGCCCTGGAAGAATGCGCTGATACCGGGGGCGGCGGTGGTCGCCGCGGTTTTACCCAGCAACCGTTTGAGCAGGGGCGGTAAAGCAGCCAATGTCAGTCACTCTGTGTTTCGGTGGTCGCTCACTTTAGAGCGCCGGTCGCGGTTTGACCAATAGAGAAGCACGGCGCGAGCTATCTGGAAAAGGCATGGGTCAATGGATCCAAAACACCGACCTGACTGGCGGATTCCCTTCAAGTGACTAACCTCATACACAGCAGTCACCCCTGTATAAGGATTTGGGGCAGTGAAGGGACACGCAGTCTTGGCAATCATGAGCGCGATGCTCTGCAACACGGTTTATGGTGCACAGCTCCAGGTTGAGGTGCGTATCGACGTGCAGCGGGGGTGCCAGTTGGTCGGCACCACGCGTGAAGCAGGGATCGAGCAGCTCGGCGTACTGGACTTCGGCAGCGGCTCCCGGCTGGATGACCCGGCAGGCCCGTTGAGTGCAGCCTTGATCAGCCAGCGCCAGCCACGCCTGGAGTGCAACCCGGATACGCCTTATCAGATGCGTGTCGACGGCGGCCTGCATGGCGGCGTCGGCGAAGTACGTTACCTGGGCGCCGCCGCTCCTTCGATCAAACCCATCCCCTACCGAATTTATGCCGACGCCGCACGCCGCATCCCCTTGGCCGTGGACGTACCGTTGAGCGGCCGCGTGCCCGATTCCGGCACGGTGGACTTGCCACTTTATGGACGCATCGAGCCGCTCAAGGAAATACCGGCCGTGGGGCGTTATTCCGACCTGCTCAAAGTGACGGTGACATGGTAAGCCGCGCCCTGGCCTGCATCGCGCTGGGCGGCCTGTTGCTGCTGGCCGAGGACGCCCAGGCGGCGGTGGCCGGGCAGATTCATGCACGGCTGGTGATTACCGCCAGTTGCCAGGTGAGCAAAGGCACCGACAGCGCGCCGGTGAGCCCGGATGGCGGCTCGGCCTTGCTGGATTTCGGCAGCCACGGACCCACTTGGGACAAGGGCCTGGGTGCCGGCATCAGTGATGGCGACAAGGCCGCGCTCGCTGTGTCCTGCAACCCGTCGGTGGTGAGCAGTTTCACCGTGACCATCGACGGCGGCGCCCATGGCGACGGCATCACCCGGCGCTTGAGCAATGGCCGGCAAACCATACCGTATCGGCTGTCGGCCGATCCTGCGGGCCGAAGCACCTACAGCATCGGCCAGCAACGCAATTTCGTCGTGACCAAGGGCGCACAGGTACCGATCCCGGTATTCGGCTCGGTGGTGGCGAATACCAGGGCCCTACCGGCCGGCATCTACACAGACACCCTGACGGTGACTCTGGATTGGTAATTCATGAGGATGGACATCATGCATGCACTTGTATCTAAAGCAGTTCTCCCATTGGTCGCACTGGCCTGGGTATCGGGTGCCCAGGCGGCCACGACGGTCACCGGGCAGATCAGCTCCACGCTGATCCTGACCAACAGTTGCCTGGTCAACGGCGTGGGCGGCACCACCGGTTTGAACTTCGGTACGATCAATTTCGGTACCACCAACAGCCAGTTCACCACGCAGTCCGGCCAGGTGCTGGGTGGCGGTGGAGGCGCGTTGTCGATCCAGTGTTCCTCGGGCACCTCGCCGGTGATCACCGTGGGCGCGGGCTCCCATGACGGCCAGTCCACGGGCGGCACCCGGGCGCTGTACGACGGCGTGGCCAACTATGTGCCGTATGACTTCTACACCGACACCGGGCATTCGACGCTCCTGGCGATCAACGGAACCATCAACGTAGGCGCGAGCACGGGCGTTGCGCAAACCGTGAACATCTACGGCCAGGCCGTGGGCAAGGCAGGTTTGCCGGCGGGTACCTACACCGACACGGTGTCGGTGCAACTGACGTTCTAGTGCCATGAAGCGGGCCTGCTGGGCGACGCTGGCGGTCATCACGGGTTGGGGGATGCCGTTGTCGTTGCTGGCGGTGACCAGCCAGACGATCCAGGTCAGCGCGACGATTGCCGCAGGCTGCCTGGTGGTGGGCGGCGGCACGAACTACGGCAGCCTGGCGTTCGGCAGCTATTCGTCGTTGTCCACCAGCACGGTGTCGGTGGCGCTGAGCAGCGGGGTAACGCTGCAATGCACTCCGGGAGTCACCTTGAACATGAGCGTCAACGGCGGCTTGTACAACGCCAGTGGCCGGCACATGCAACTCAATAGCGGCAGTGCCCAAGTGGCGTACCAGCTGTTTCAGGACGCGGCCCTGAGCCAGAGCCTGGGGATCAGTCAAAGCGTCAGCGTGGCCTACAGCAACGCGAACAATATAACCCTGCCGATTTACGGCCGGGTGGTGTTACCGGGTAATCAGCCTGGGGGGACGTACAGCGACGTGCTGCAGGTGCAGCTGTCCTGGTAAGGCGATTGGCATGAGGAGTGGAATCTATGTTTGCAGCTTCCCGGCGGTATTGGGTTGCGGGTTTTATCGGTCTGGTGGCGTTGGGCGCCGGGCAGGTCCAGGCTGCCAGTTCGGTGCTGATCTGGCCCATTGACCCGGTGCTGGAGGCCGATCAACAGGCCAGCGCCTTGTGGTTGGAGAACCGCGGTACAGAGACTGCCAACCTGCAGATCCGGGTATTTGCCTGGAGCCAGGGCGGGTTTGACGAGCAGTACCAGAACCAGCGCGACGTGATCGGCAGCCCGCCGGTGGCGAAGATCGAACCGGGGCAGAAGCAATTGGTGCGCCTGACCCGGACCCGGGAAGTGCCGCCGGGCCAGGAGTTGGCCTATCGGATCATCATCGACGAAATCCCCGCCGCCACCCCTGAAACCCCCGCAGCCGATGGCAAGACGGCCGCAGCCATCCGCTTTCAGATGCGTTATTCGGTGCCGTTGTTCGCCTACGGCGCAGGCCTGTGGAGCAAGGAAGACGCGACGCGCCAGCGCGACCCCAAGGGCGCGGGCAAGCCTGACCTGAGCTGGAAAAAAGTCACCGTCGGCGGGCGCAACTATGTGGAGATGCGCAACCAGGGCGCGGTGCACGCGCGGCTCACCGATGTGGCGTTCAAACAGGGCGGGCAGACCCGGCCGCTGGTAGACGGCCTGCTCGGCTATGTACTGCCGGGCGCAACCATGCGCTGGCCGGTGCCACAAGGTGTCGCGGGCGATCAGCCGCTGCAGGTGCGAGTCAATGGCGCAGCGCAACTGGAGAACCTTGCGCCGGGACGGTAACGCAATGGAATAGGGCATGGAGCAGCCCTTGGTCTTAACGGATGGAGATGTCCATTGATGGACACAATGCCTTGGTGAGCCATGGTTGGGCTCGTAGTCGATGGCGATCGGTGTGGGTGGTGGGCGGCCTGGCGGGCCTGGTGCTTGCGCCGCTTGGCGTGGCCGCGCCGTTGCCGCCGCCGCCCAGCAACATGGAGGCTGTTGCCGATGCACAGTTGTTCCTCGAACTGGTGGTCAACCAGATGGACACTGGCCGGGTGGTGGCCGTGGATCAGCGCACCGGCGGCCTGTTTGTGCCGGCGGCCACCTTGCGGGACGTGGGCATGAAGCTGCCGGCCGAGATCACCACCGAGGTCGCGCTGGACCACCTGCCGGGCCTGCACACCGATTACGACAGCCAGGGCCAGCGCCTGGTGCTGACGGTACCGCCGGCGTGGTTGCCGGCGCAGTTCATCGGCAGCCGCAACAACTACCCGCGCGCCCAGGCACTCACCAGTTTTGGTGCGTTGCTCAACTATGACGCTTACCTGAACGACACCGATGACGCCGGCACATACCTGGGCATTTTCAACGAAGTGCGGCTGTTCGATACCTGGGGCACCTTGTCCAATACCGGCCAATACCGCACCACCTTTGGCGGCCAGGCCAGCGGCAGCACTTTGAACAATGGCTACCGGCGCTATGACACCACCTGGCGCTTTTCCGACGATGAGCGCCTGCTGACCTACGAGGCGGGCGACGTGATCAGCAGCGCATTGCCGTGGAGCAGTTCGGTACGCCTGGGCGGGGTGCAAGTGTCGCGGGATTTCGGCGTACGCCCGGACCTGGTGACTTACCCCTTGCCACAATTTGCCGGGGAGGCGGCGGTGCCGTCGTCGGTGGACCTGTTCATCAATGGCTACAAATCCAGCAGCGCAGATCTGCAGCCGGGCCCGTACACCTTGACCAACGTGCCGTTTATCAACGGCGCCGGCGAAGCGGTGGTGGTCACCACCGATGCCCTGGGCCGGCAGGTGTCGACCACCGTGCCGTTCTACGTCACCAGTACGTTGTTGCAAAAAGGCCTGTCGGATTTTTCCGTGGCGGCCGGTAATTTGCGCCGCGACTACACCATTCGGGATTTTGGCTACGGGCCGGGTGTGGCCAGCGGCACGTTTCGTTACGGGGTGTCGGACTACTTCACCCTGGAAAGCCATGCCGAAGCCTCAGGCGACCTGACCCTGGGCGGGCTCGGCGGCAACGTGCGGCTGGGCAACTTCGGGGTGCTCAATACCGCCCTCAGCCAAAGCCAGTTTGATGGCGAGACCGGCCAGCAACTGAGCTTCGGTTATCAATACAGCAACCAGCGCTACAGCCTGTCATACCAGCGAGTAGAACGCCGCGACCAGTACGCCGACCTGACCCTGGTCGACACGCCTTATGCGAGCCTCAGCAAGCGCAGCGAGCAGGTGACCCTGAGCCTGAACCTCAACGATTTCGGCAGCATCGGTGCCGGCTATTTCGATGTACAGGCGGCCGATGACTCCCGCACCCGGCTGATGAACCTCACCTGGAGCAAACAGCTGTGGCGCAACACCAGTTTCTATCTGTCGGCCAACCGTGAGGTCGGTGACAGCAACTGGGCCATGCAGGCGCAACTGGTGATCCCGTTCGACGTCTACGGGAGCCTGGCTTTGAGCAACGAGCGCAGCCAGGCCGGCGAAAGTCGCCAGCGGGTCAACTACAGCCGGGCGGTGCCGTCCGAGGGCGGCGTGGGCTACAACCTGGGGTATGCCAGTGGCGACGGCCCGGCCTATCGCCAGGCCGACCTGACCTGGCGCATGCAGTCGGTGCAATTGCAGGCGGGCGTGTACGGCAGCAGTGACGCCGAGACCCGTTGGGCGGATGCCAGTGGCTCGCTGGTGTGGATGGACAATCAGGTGTTCACGGCCAACCAGGTCAATGACGCGTTTGTGGTGGTGAGCACCGACGGCTATTCCGGTGTGCCGGTGCTCTATGAAAACCAGTTGGTGGGGGAAACCGACCGTAATGGGCACCTGCTGGTGCCGTGGAGCAGCGCTTATTACCGCGGCAAGTATGAAATCGACCCGCTGAACCTGCCGGTCAACGTGCAGACCCCTAATGTCGAGCAGCGCGTGGCGGTGCGGCGCGGCAGCGGCTAC
This sequence comes from Pseudomonas sp. 21615526, assembly GCF_013386245.1. Taxonomy (NCBI): domain Bacteria; kingdom Pseudomonadati; phylum Pseudomonadota; class Gammaproteobacteria; order Pseudomonadales; family Pseudomonadaceae; genus Pseudomonas; species Pseudomonas sp. 21615526. The sequence continues at coordinate 95,337 of NZ_JACAOM010000020.1, forward strand.
CTGCTGGAGTTCCCGGTGCGCCGGGTGATCGCGGCCAGTATCACCCTGGTGGATGCCCGGCATCAGGACCTGCCCCTGGGCAGCCAGGTGCGTCATGAGCAAACCGGGGCGCGCGCGGTGGTGGGGTGGGATGGCCTGGTGTACCTGGAGAACCTGGCGGCCCACAACACCTTGCAAGTCACTGTGGGTGAGGGCCGTACCTGCCAGGCAACGTTCGATCTGGATATCAACGAAGCACAGGTGCCGCTGATCGGGCCACTGGTTTGCCAATGAGATAAGGAGTGTGGGTGTGCGGGGCAAGGAATGCATAGTGGGGCTGCTGGTGCTGGCGGGGCTGGGCTTTTCGACACAGGTGATGGCCGCGTGCTCGGTGCCGGGAACCACCTCGCCGGCCGGCTTTGGCTCGATCAGTTCGATGACGGTGCGCACCGCTCCCCAGACCAGTTCCACCACCAATGCCGGCTTGAATTGTGGGGCCACGCTGATCTCGTTGCTGGCAGCCAATGATCACTTCTATGCAACCATCACGTCGGCCACCAGCGGCATGGTCGGCCCCACTGGGGATATCATCAGCTATACGATCTACGGCAGTAACAGCACCAGTTATCCGATCACCCGTGGAACCCAATTCGATTTCGGTGCCACCGGCATCGCCCAAAGCCTGGGGCTGGTATCCGGGCCGGGCACGAAAACCGTGCCGCTTTATCTGAGTTCCATCATCGGCAGCAATGTGGCGGCCGGCCTTTATACTGAGACACTAAGCATTGCCTGGACCTGGAATTATTGCTCGGTCCTCGGTGTGGGTTCTCTCTGTGTCATACGGGACACCGGCAGTGGCACGGCTTCCCTGACCGTCAGCATGACCGTGGCTAACGACTGCACAATCTCTGCACCCAACATCGCCTTCGGCAGTGCGCCGGTAGTCAGTGGTTTTTCCAGCGTGAACGGGCAGGCCACCATTGCCTGCACCAAGGGCAGCGCCTACACCGTGGGCATCAGCGATGGCCAGAACCCGGTGAGTGTGGGTGGGCAGCGGCGGATGGTTTCTGGCAGCAATTTCCTGAATTACGACATTTTCAAAAGCGCCACCACCACCCGCTGGGGCAGCGTGAGCACCGCCCGGCGCGCCAGCTCAACGGCTGAGGTGAATCCCGGGAATGGCTTGGGTACCGGTAGCCAGGTGTTCAACTACAACGCCGCGATCTATACCAACCAGACAACACCGCCGGCCGGCACCTACGTCGATAACGTGGTGCTGGATGTGGCCTTCTAGAACCGCATCGTCTGCTTGAGCATCTGCGTGGTCGAGGCGTCCTGCGGGCTGACCATCGCATAGTTGTAGCCCGCGCCCGACCAGTATTCGGCCTGCAGCCCGTCGGCACTGCGGCTGCCACGGGGCAGGAATTTGTTTTCCGGGCCTGGCGGACGGATATAGAAACTGATGCGTCGCCCTTGGGGGTCTTCATACAGCACCATGGCCGCCGCGCCTTGTTCGGTACTGAGCAGGCGCCCGCTGACCGCCTTGAACCCGGCCTGGCTCAGGTCCGGCAGGCGGTAGGCCTGGTTGAAATAACGGTCGAGCCAGCCTTGCATGTCGCCACCGCTTTGTACGTGGTAGTCGGCGGGCAGGATGCCGTCCTGGGCAAACAGGCGGTAGGCCTGCATCGCGTCGCTCATGGGCGCCATGCTCTCGAGCAGCGTGGCCTGGCGGGCCTGCCAGCCGCCGAGGCCGCCGACACTGACGGCAATCAACAGCATGGCGGCGGTTGCGAGATGGCGGCGTGACTGGCGCTTGACCCGCTGGCGAATCAGGGCGGGGTCCAACTCGGGGTTGGCGGGTTGTTGCAGTGCGCCGCTCAACGATGCCCGCAGGTGCTGCGCGTCCTGTTGCCAGGCGTGCACCTGGGCGGCGACGTCCGGGTGGGCCGCCAGCCAGGTTTCGAGCTGGCGGCGGTCGGCGTCCAGGAGTTGGTGATCGACGTAGGCATGCAAATCGCGTTCGCTGGGAGGCAGGCTGATCATTTGAGTATCCGCAGGGCAGGGCTGGTGATTTCGCCGTCGCTGAGCTGGCGCAGGGCCTGGCGCGCGCGCGACAGGCGAGACATCACGGTGCCCACGGGCACCTCGAGGATGTCGGCGACTTCTTTGTAGCTCAAGCCTTCCACCGAGACCCACAGCAGCAAAGCGCGCTGTTCGGTGTTCAATTTGTCGAAGGCTTGCAGGGTCGATTGCGCGATGACGGTGCGCTCGACCGACGGCTGCGAATCATCGCGGCCGGTGAAAAATTCCAGCATGCGTGTGTACCGCCGGGAGCGCCGATGGGCGTCGAGGAACTGCCGGTAGAGGATCGAGAACAGCCAGGCGCGCAAGTCGCCTTCGAGGCGTTTGTCGGCCCAACTGATGAGCGCGCGCTCAAGGCTCGCCTGCACCAGGTCGTCGGCGCTGCTGGTGTTACGCGTCAGGGACACGGCAAAACGCCGCAACCTGGGGATGAGTTCACGTAACTGTTCGTCGAGTTCGTGCATGGGATTCTGGCTAGTCACTACGCTGGGACTAGGAAGACGTCCGGCGTTGAAGGTTATTCCAGGCCAATAAAAATAAACAGCAGGCCAGGGAATAGAGTGCGCTGGCGTTCGTCCCAAGTGTTCCGACCTTATGTTTCACCCACTCAAGGCCTTGGGCCCTGGAGTTATTTCATGGTAGATCACTCATCACCGCCCCGTCCGCCGCTGAGCACCGCAAGCCTGATAATTCGGTTGGCCAGCATCGGCGTGGTGGTTGCCGTCGTGGCCGGGGCGTTTGCCTACGTTAACGGTAGCCTCGACCCACAGCGGTTGCGCCCCAAAACCCTGGTCAATGCCTTGGAAACCAACAACGGCTTGCACCCTGGCTACCGGCGTAACCATGCCAAGGGCGTGTGCGTGGCCGGTTATTTCGAGAGCAGCCCCGAGGCGCGCCAGTACTCCAGTGCCCAGGTATTCAGCGAGGCGCGTACCCCGGTTATCGGGCGTTTTGCGCTGCCCAGCGGCAACCCGTATGCGCCGGACAGCAGCGTGCCGATCCGCAGTTTTGCCTTGCAGTTCAACTTGGCCAACGGCCAGCAATGGCGCACCGGGATGAACAGCATGCCGGTGTTCCCGGTGGGCACGCCCGAGGCCTTCTTCGAGATGCTCAAGGCCGGCGCACCTGACCCGGCCACCGGCAAGCCGAACCCGGCAGGCATGCCGGCGTTCTTCGCGGCGCACCCCGAGACCGCGCCGTTCCTGGCCTGGGTCAAGACCGCCAAGCCGTCTGCCAGCTATGCCACTGAAACCTATAACGGCATCAACGCGTTTTACCTGGTAAACGCCAGCGGCCAACGCCAGGCCGTGCGCTGGGGCGTCGTACCGCAAAGCCAGGATGCTGCGGGGGCCACGGCGCCCGCCGGCAGCGACTTCCTCGAAAAAGACCTGGCCCAGCGCCTGGTGGCCGGGCCGTTGCGCTGGCAGTTGAACCTCACCCTGGCCAACCCGGGCGACCCGGTGGATGACGCCAGCAAGACCTGGACCGGTGAGCACAAGGTGCTGAATGCCGGGACCCTGGTGCTGGAAAGCAGCCAGCCGCAAATGGACGGTGATTGCCGTGACATCAACTTTGATCCACTGGTGCTGCCGAGCGGTATCGAAGCCTCGAATGACCCATTGCTGGCCGCCCGTTCGGCGGCGTACGCCAGTTCCTACCTGCGTCGCACCAGCGAAGTCAGCCAGCTGCACAGCGCCCCTCAGGAGTCGAAGCCATGAATGCCCAACCCCGGTTTTTCGCCCCGCTGGCGCGGCTGCTGCATTGGCTGATGGCGTTGATGATCATCGCCATGCTGTTTATCGGCGCGGGCATGGTGGCCTCGGTTTCCGAACGCCATGAGTGGCTGATCCACCTGCACAAGCCGCTGGGCATTGCGATCCTGGCGCTGGTGATCGTGCGCCTGGTGGTGCGTTTTTCCACGCGCCAGCCGCCGCTGCCTGCCGACTTGCCGCTGTGGCAAGTGCTGGCGGCCAAGGCCTCCCACGTGGTGCTGTATGCGTTGATGCTGGTGTTGCCGCTGCTGGGCTGGGCGATGATTTCAGCGGCCGGCGACCCGGTGATGCTCAGCAGTTCGGTACAGTTGCCGGCGCTGGTGGGGGCGAATGCGCCGTTGTTTGCCGTGTTGCGCAAGGCTCACGGTTACCTGGCGTATTTGCTGTTTCTGACGGTGTTGTTGCACCTGGCGGCGGCGCTGTTCCACGGTTTGATCCGGCGTGATGGTGTGTTGCAAAGCATGACCGGCAGCAAGGACTGAAGCCTTCCCCGGCGACGGTTGCTGTGATGCAGCCGTCGCCGGGATCGTGGATGTATTAGCGCAATACGCCGACGATATCCGCCACGCTGCTCAACACGTCCTTGCCCAACTGCATCGAGCGTTTGCCCGACCAGCCAGTGTGCGGGTTGGGCGCGTCGTCGTTGTCCTTGAAGGGCATTTCCAGGGTCAGGGACAGGCAATCGAACTTCTCGCCGACGCTGTTGCACGCCAGGGTCATATTGGCTTCGCCCGGCAGGTCGCGGGTGTAGCCATGCGCGGTCTGAAAATCCCGGGTGAGGTTGCTCAGGTGGCTGCGGAAGTGTTTTTCCAACTGCTCGATACGTGGCGTGTAGCCCGGGTTGCCTTCACAACCGGCGGTGAACACATAGGGGATTTCCTCGTCGCCGTGGATATCCAGGAACAGGTCAACGCCGTACTTTTCCATTTGTTGCTGGACGAACAGTACTTCGGGGCTGATCTCCTGGCTCGCACTCTGCCAGGCGCGGTTGAGGTCCTGGCCCATGGCGTTGGTGCGCAGATGCCCATGGAACGCGCCATCGGGGTTCATGTTCGGTACCAGGTACAGGTCGGCGGCGGCCAGGAGCTTTTTCAGCTCGGCGTCACCGTCCTGTTGCAGGCGCTCGATGATGCCTTCCATAAACCATTCGGCCATGTGCTCGCCGGGATGCTGCTGGGCGATGATCCAGACCTTGCGCTTGTTGGCCTCGCCCTTGCCACGGCGCAGCAGTTGGATATCACGGCCTTCGACACTTTTGCCGGTGGCCAGCAATTGCGTGCCGGCGCGGTTCAGCGCCTGGTCGATCAGCCAGTCGTGGCGTTCGCGGCTGTAGGGTTCGAAGTAAGCGAACCAGGCCTGTTTTTCACGGGTTTCGAGGGTGATGTGCAGCGTTTCGCCATCAAAGCGGGTGGGCACCCGGAACCAGTTGATATGGTCGTAGGACGCCACGGCGTTGTAGCCGCTCCAGGCGTGCTTGTAAGACGAGTGGCCGGCATTGCTCAGGCGGAAGGTGTGGGTGTGACCCACGTGCATGCCTTCGGCCTTGAAGTGGAACCACTGGAAGTGCTGGCTGCGCGTATCGGGCTTTATCGCCAGCAGCAACTGGTGAGCATCACTGGCGTCGAGCACCTGGATATTGCCACTGTCGAAGTCGGTGCTGATCTTGATGGAGGTCAAGGCCACGGTCATAGTCTGGTTGCCTGAATATGAGTGTTGTGGCGGGCATTTTACACCGGAGCGGGGCAAAGCCTGGATGCAATTTTTGCGGGTGAAGAGGGGGGCGTCGTCCATGACGCCGCCGCAGCTTAGAATCTATGAGATTGATTCTCAAGTGCTATTTTTGAAAGAACCGGCCTAGAGCGCTCGATCGACTTTCTTTTGGCGATGGTCTTTTGCTACCATGCGCGCCATCAAGCAACACACAGTCTTCATTAGCCTGAAGTCACGCCAGGGAAAAACTGGCAAAAAAAAGACCCGGCCAAAGAGCCGGGTCAAAAACCGTGATTAGCCTGATGAGGAGATATTCCAAGAGTCCGACCTAAGGTCTCTTGGTCTATCGACTGATCTCGCGATCAGCTAGGTCCAATAATAATCATTATCATTTGCAAGTCAAATGTTTTTATCCCTCGGATAGAAATATTTTTCCCGCGTGCCTGTTACAGACTGGCCGGCTGTTCGGCACCCCTCGCCGAAAGCCGCAGTGACCGCTCCACCATCACCTTCGCCATATCAATCAAATAGACCACTGAAAACGCCAGGTCCCGGCTATTGCCGTGGGCGCTGTTTGCCGATTCGTACGCAGTGGCCGCGGCGCTGCGCAGCAGGTCGGAGGCGTGGACCAGGGCCTCCTCGTCGCTGATGCCGGGCTTGACCTCGAACAACGTATCGTCAACGGAGGGCGGTGCGGCATCCTCTTTCAGGTAATAGTCCAGCGCGCGTTGGGCGGCGCCACTGCTGCGCAGGAACAGCCGCTCGTCTTCATCGCAGGTGTCGGGCAGGGTATACGGGGTGGTCGTCATAAGGGCAGTGCTCTGTGTGGGTGTCGAAAGCCTGCAATCGATATTAGTACTAATCGTATTTATGGCGTTTTATTGATTACTACAAACTGTTTATTGTCGTGGTGAGTACACAACGTATTGTCAGGGCCCATGGATAAATGGATAGCGTTGGTCAAGGCCAACATGAAAGACCGCAAGGTCACGCAGGACCAACTGGCGTCGCGCCTGGGCATGTCTCAGGGCGGGGTCGGCCACTGGCTGAACAAGCGTCGGGTGCCGAGCCTTGCCGATATGAACCGGGTGATGCAGGAGCTGGGCCTGGATGGGCTCGAGGTCGCGCTGGTGGTTCGCGAAAAAGCGCTCGCGGCGGTTGCCGAGGAACTGCAGCCGGCGCCGCACTACAACCCGAATTACCGTTACCCGGTGAGCGAAGGGAAGGGAGGCTACCCATTGCAGGAAGAACCTCGGCCGTACGGCGTTACTCGTTTTCAGATGAGCGACTATCAGGCCCGTGGCAAGGCGTTCTGGATGCGCGTGACTGGCGACGCCATGACCGCCCCCAGCGGCTTGAGTATCAATGAAGGCACGATGATTCTGGTGGACCCGGCCATCCAGCCCGAGCCCGGCAAACTGGTGGTGGCCCAATGGGCATTTGATTCCCAGGCGATCTTGCGCAAATGGGTCAGGCAGAGCGGCCAGCTTTACCTGGTGCCGCTCAACCCTACATACCCGAAGATGCTGTTCAGTGAAGAGTGCCGGATCATCGGCGTGGTGGCGCAGGCGGTCACGAGGTTTTAACTCGCGGCTTCCAGCTCCACCAGTGCGCTGCCTTCACCGACCATTTCGCCTTCCTGGCAGTACAGCGCCTTGACCACGCCGGCATGGGGCGCGCGAATGCTGTGTTCCATCTTCATGGCCTCCAGCACCACCAACTGCGTACCGGGTTCAACGGTTTGCCCGACTTCCACCAGCACTCGCACGATGCTGCCGTTCATCGGTGCGGTCAGGCCGCCCTGATGGGACTGGCTGGCGTCGACGGCGGCAATCGGGTCGAACAGGCTGACACTGTGAACCTCGCCGTCCCAGCGCAAAAACACACTGCCGCCCTCGCGTACCGCCAGATGGGAGCGGCGCACGCCGTGCTGGTCGATCAGCAATTGTTCGCCGTGCAACTGGGGCGGGTTGACGCCGGCTTGCAGCATTACCAGGCGATCCTGGCCGTTGCAGCTCAGGTGCAGGGAAACCTCGCCCGGCAAGCCTGCGCGAAAACCTCGGGTGTCGGCCCAGGGCGAACGGGTGTCAGTGCTCGGTTGGGTCTGCATGAACGCCTGGCCGGCGGCCTGCCAGAATGCCTCACTCAATTCGCCAGGCGCCGGCAGCAGCTCATCCTGATAACGCGGGATAAACCCGGTATCGAGCTCGGCAGCGGCAAACGCCGGATGGCCGATAATGCGCCGCAAGAAGCCCAGGTTGGTCTTCAGTCCACCCACGGCAAATTCATCGAGCATGCCCAGCAGCCGCAGGCGCGCCTGTTCGCGGTCCTCGCCCCAGGCAATCAACTTGCCCAGCATCGGGTCGTAGAACGGTGACACGTTGTCGCCTTGTTCGACGCCGCTGTCTACCCGGCGCCCGGGCCCTGGCGTGGATTCGCGGTACAGCGCCAGGTGCCCGGTGGCCGGCAGAAAATCGTTGGCCGGGTCCTCGGCGTACAGGCGCACTTCAATCGCATGCCCCAGCAGCGGCACTTGCTCCTGAGTCATCGGCAGCGGCTCGCCCTGGGCCACGCGAATCTGCCAGGCCACCAGGTCCAGGCCGGTGATGGCCTCGGTCACCGGGTGTTCCACCTGCAGCCGGGTGTTCATCTCCATGAAGAAAAACTCGCCCCGGGCGTCCAGCAGAAACTCCACGGTGCCCGCGCCCACGTAGCCGATGGCCTGGGCCGCACGCACGGCCGCTTCGCCCATGGCCTTGCGCTGCTCGGCACTCAGGCCCGGCGCCGGGGCTTCTTCGACGACTTTTTGATGGCGGCGCTGGATCGAGCAATCGCGCTCATTGAGGTACAGGCAGTGACCGTGCTGGTCGGCGAACACCTGGATCTCCACGTGACGCGGCTTGAGCAAATACTTTTCCACCAGCATCTGCGCATTGCCAAAGGAGGACAGTGCTTCACGCTGTGCCGAGGCCAACGCTTCGGCCAGTTGGCTGACGTCCTCGACCACCTTCATGCCCTTGCCGCCACCGCCTGCCGTTGCCTTGAGCAGCACCGGGTAACCGATACGCTCGGCTGCCTGGCGGAAGGTCTCCAGATCCTGGGCGTCGCCGTGGTAACCCGGCACCAACGGCACGCCGGCGGTTTCCATCAACGCCTTGGCGGCCGATTTGCTGCCCATGGCATCAATGGCCGAGGCGGGCGGGCCGAGGAAGATCAACCCGGCGGCTTCAATGGCGCGGGCAAATCCTGCGTTCTCCGAAAGAAACCCATAACCCGGGTGAATCGCCTGGGCGCCGCTGGCCTGGGCCGCGGCGATCAGTTTGTCGATTTGCAGGTAACTGTCGGCGGCCTTGCTGCCGCCCAGGTCCACACGAATATCAGCCTCGCGGGCGTGCCGCGCGTCACGGTCGGTGGCGCTGTGCACGGCCACGGTGGTCAGGCCCATGGCCTTGGCGGTACGCATCACCCGGCAGGCGATTTCGCCACGGTTGGCTACCAATACGGTAGTAAGCGTCTTCATGAACGCGGCTCCTGAGGCTGCCAGTTGGGCGCGCGTTTTTGCAGAAAGGCACGCAGGCCTTCCTGGCCTTCGGTGCTGACGCGGATCCGGGCGATGGAGTTTTCGCAGTAGCGACGCAACGCTGGCGTCAGGGCACCGTGGCCGACTTCCCGTAGCAGGTCCTTGCTGGCGCGCATGGCCGCCGGGCTGTTGAGCAGCAGATTGGTAATCCACAATTGGACGTGTACGTCCAACTCATCAGCGGGATAACTCTCCGCCAACAACCCGATTTCCCGCGCCCGCTGGCCGCCGAAGCGCTCTGCCGTGAGGGCATAGCGTCGGGCAGCCCGCTCACCGATAGCCTGCACCACGAACGGGCTGATCACCGCCGGCGCCAGGCCAATGCGCACTTCCGACAGGCAGAACTGCGCATCGTCGGCGCCAATCGCCATGTCGCAGCAACTGATCAATCCCAGGGCACCGCCGTAGGCCGCGCCCTGGACTACCGCCAGCGTCGGGATCTTCAGCTTGGCGAGGTTGTACATCAGCTCCGCCAGTTCTCGGGCATCGTCCAGGTTGGTGTGGTAATCCAGTTCGGCCGACTGCTGCATCCAGGCCAGGTCGGCGCCGGCGCTGAAGTGTTTGCCGCGCCCGCGCAGTACCAGAAAGCGCAGGGCCGGATCGCCTTGCACCCGATCCAGGGCAATGATCAGTTCGCGGATCATTTCGGCATTGAACGCGTTGTTCTTGGCTTCACGACTGAGCCACAGCGTGGCAAAGCCACGGGGGTCGGTGATCAGTTCGAGGGTGTTGAAATCGCTCATGGGGTGCAGCTCCATTTACATGCGGAACACGCCGAAGCGGCTCGGCTCGATGGGGGCGTTCAGCGCGGCGGACAGGGCCAGGGCGAGCACGTCGCGGGTCTGCAACGGGTCGATGACGCCGTCATCCCACAGCCGTGCGCTGGAGTAGTAGGGGTGGCCCTGGGTTTCGTACTGGTCGAGGATCGGCTGCTTGATCGCCGCTTCCTCATCGCTGCTGAAACCCTGGCCCGCGCGCTCGGCCTGCTCACGCTTGACCTGCACCAGCACGCCGGCGGCCTGTTCGGCGCCCATCACGCCGATGCGTGCGTTGGGCCACATCCACAAGAAGCGCGGGTCGTAGGCGCGTCCACACATGCCGTAGTTACCGGCGCCGAAGCTGCCGCCGATGATCACGGTGAACTTCGGCACCTTGGCACAGGCTACCGCTGTCACCAGTTTGGCGCCGTGCTTGGCGATGCCGCCGGCTTCGTATTTCTGGCCGACCATGAAGCCGGTGATGTTTTGCAGGAACAACAGCGGAATCCCGCGCTGGCAGGCCAGTTCGATAAAGTGCGCGCCTTTTTGCGCGGCCTCGGCGAAGAGGATGCCGTTGTTGGCCAGGATTGCAATCGGATAGCCGTGCAGGTGCGCAAAGCCGCACACCAGTGTGGTGCCAAACAACGCCTTGAATTCATCGAACACCGAGCCGTCCACCAATCGCGCGATCACCTCGCGTACATCGAACGGTTGCTTGGCGTCGGCCGGAATCACGCCGTACAGCTCTTCGCTGCTATAAAGCGGCGCCAGCGGCGTGCGTTGTTGCAATTGCCCCAGCTTGCGCCAGTTGAGGTTGGCCACACTGCGCCGAGCCAGGGCCAGCGCATGTTCGTCGCTGTCGGCATAGTGGTCGGCCACCCCGGAAATCTTGCAGTGCACATCGGCACCGCCCAGGTCTTCGGCGCTGACCACTTCTCCGGTCGCCGCCTTCACCAGCGGCGGGCCGGCGAGGAAGATGGTGGCTTGCTGGCGGACCATGATTGCTTCGTCCGCCATCGCCGGCACATAGGCACCACCGGCAGTGCAGGAGCCCATCACCACTGCGATCTGCGGGATGCCCTGGGCGCTCATGTTCGCCTGGTTGAAGAAGATTCGTCCGAAGTGCTCGCGGTCCGGGAATACTTCATCCTGACGCGGCAGGTTGGCGCCGCCGGAGTCCACCAGGTAGATGCACGGCAGGCGGTTCTGCTCGGCGATGGTCTGGGCGCGCAGGTGTTTCTTGACGGTCAGCGGGTAGTACGAGCCGCCTTTCACCGTGGCGTCGTTGGCGACGATCATGCATTCGACGCCTTCCACCCGGCCAATCCCGGCAATCACCCCGGCAGCGGGCACGTCTTCGCCGTACACCTGATAAGCCGCCAGCTGGCTGAGTTCAAGGAACGGCGAGCCAGGGTCGAGCAAGCGATTGATCCGCTCGCGGGGCAACAGCTTGCCCCGCGACGTATGCCGCTCCTGGGCCTTGGCGCCGCCGCCTTGCTGCACCTGGGCGAGCAGGGTATGCAGGGCGTCGGCCTGTTGGAGCATCGCCGCGCTGTTGGCGGCGAATTCCGCCGAGCGCGGGTTGAGCTGGGTGTGCAGGGTAGCCATGGTGCGCGCTCCGTTCAGCGGGTTTCGTTAAACAGTTCGCGACCGATCAACATGCGCCGGATCTCACTGGTGCCGGCACCGATTTCATACAGCTTGGCGTCACGCAATAGACGACCAGCCGGGAATTCATTGATATAGCCATTGCCGCCGAGAATCTGGATCGCGTCGAGGGCCATCTGGGTAGCGCGTTCGGCGCTGTAGAGGATCACGCCGGCGGCGTCCTTGCGCGTGGTTTCGCCGCGCTCGCAGGCCTGGGCCACGGCGTACAGGTAGGCGCGGCTGGCGTTGAGCTGGGTGTACATGTCGGCGACCTTGCCCTGGATCAGCTGGAACTCGCCGATGCTCTGGCCGAACTGCTTGCGGTCATGGATGTAGGGCACGATCAGGTCCATGCAGGCCTGCATGATCCCGGTCGGGCCGCCGGACAGCACAACGCGTTCGTAATCGAGGCCGCTCATCAGCACTTTCACGCCGCCATTGAGTGCGCCGAGGATGTTTTCTTCCGGCACTTCGACGTCATCGAAAAACAACTCGCAGGTGTTGGAGCCGCGCATGCCGAGCTTGTCGAACTTGTTGCTGCGGCTGAAGCCCTTCGAGTCGCGCTCGACGATAAACGCGGTGATGCCGTGGGCACCCTTTTCCAGGTCGGTCTTGGCGTAGATCACGTAGGTATTGGCATCAGGGCCGTTGGTGATCCAGGTCTTGCTGCCGTTGAGCACATACACACTGCCGCGTTTATCGGCGCGCAGCTTCATGGAGACCACATCGGAGCCGGCGTTCGGCTCGCTCATGGCGAGTGCGCCGATGTGTTCGCCGCTGATCAGCTTGGGCAGGTATTTGAGTTTTTGCTCATGGGTGCCGTTGCGGTTGATCTGGTTGACGCAGAGGTTGGAGTGCGCGCCGTAGGACAACGCCACCGAAGCCGAACCCCGGCTGATTTCTTCCATGGCCACCACGTGGGCCAGGTAGCCCAGGCCGGCGCCGCCGTATTCTTCCGGCACGGTGATGCCCAGCAGGCCCATATCGCCGAACTTGCGCCACATATCGGCGGGGAACAGGTTGTCGATATCGATCTGCGCAGCGCGCGGCGCCAGTTCCTTGGCCACGAAGGACTGCACCTGGTCGCGCAGCATGTCGATGGTTTCACCGAGGGCGAAGTTCAGGGAGGGGTAACTCATGGACGGGCACCTTCTAGCGTTGTTTTTGTATGGCCAATACGCCGGGGAGGGCGATCACCTTTACGTTAACGTAAACTTGCGTTGCGGGCCTGTCAATCGTAGTTTACGTTTACGTCAACCTACAAAAAAGACAACAGGGGTCGTTATGGATCAATCGAATCAGAGCTACAGCCGCGGCTGTCAGGATAAGGCCTTGCTGGCCATGACTATCGGCCAGGCCTTTGATCAAACGGTTTCGCGCTACTCCGACGGCGAAGCCTTGGTCGTGGGCCATCAACAGCGTCGCTACACCTGGCGGCAACTGGCAGAGACGGTTGACTTGCATGCACGTGCGTTCCTGGCCTTGGGGATGCAGGCCGGCGACCGCTTGGGCATCTGGGCCCCCAACTGCGCCGAGTGGTGCATCAGCCAGGTCGCCAGCGCCAAAATCGGCGTGATTCTGGTCAATATCAACCCGGCGTATCGCAGCAGTGAATTGGAGTACGTACTCAAGCAATCCGGTTGCCAGTGGTTGGTGTGCGCCGGGTCGTTCAAGACCTCCGATTACCACGGCATGTTGCAGGAGCTTCAACCTGACCTGCGCGGCATCATCAGCCTTGATCCCAGCCCGCCCCCGGGGTTTACGCCCTGGTCGCAATTGGCGGCCCTCGGGGCAGGCGTCCCGCCCGAGCAATTGCAGATCCGCCAGGCCGGCCTGCACTTCGATCAACCCGTCAATATCCAGTACACCTCCGGCACCACCGGCTTCCCCAAGGGCGCCACCCTCAGTCACCACAACATCCTCAATAACGGCTACATGGTTGGCGAAAGCCTGGGCCTGACGGCGCAAGATCGCCTGGTGATCCCGGTGCCGCTGTATCACTGCTTTGGCATGGTGATGGGTAACCTGGGCTGCATCACCCATGGCACCACGATGATCTACCCGAGTGACGGTTTCGACCCATTGCTGACCCTGGCTGCCGTCGCCGAAGAACAGGCCACCGGGCTATACGGGGTGCCTACCATGTTTATCGCCATGCTTGATCACCCGCGCCGCGCCGAGTTCGACCTGTCGCGCCTGCGCACCGGGATCATGGCGGGCGCCACTTGTCCGATCGAGGTGATGCGCCGGGTTATCGGCGAGATGCACATGAGTGAGGTGCAGATTGCCTATGGCATGACGGAAACCAGCCCGGTGTCGTTGCAGACCGGGCCGGATGATGACCTTGAGCGGCGTGTTACGACGGTTGGCCGGACCCAGCCACAGCTGGAAAGCAAGATTATCGATGACGCCGGTAACACGGTTGCTCGGGGCCAGGTAGGGGAGCTGTGTACCCGGGGCTACAGCGTGATGCTCGGTTACTGGAATAATCCTGACAGCACTCGTGAGGCTATCGACGAGGCGGGCTGGATGCACACCGGCGACCTGGCGACCATGGATGAACATGGGTATGTGTGCATCGCCGGGCGTAACAAGGACATGATCATTCGTGGTGGCGAGAACGTTTACCCGCGCGAGTTGGAGGAGTTTTTCTTTACTCATCCGGCGGTGGCGGATGTGCAGGTGATCGGGATTCCGGATGAGCGCTATGGTGAGGCGATTGTGGCGTGGATCAAGTTTCATCCGGGGCATTTGGCTAATGAGCTTGAGCTGCAGACGTGGTGCAAGGGGCGGATTGCGCACTTCAAGATGCCCAAGCATTTCAAATTTGTGGATGAGTTTCCGATGACGGTGACGGGGAAGATCCAGAAGTTTCGGATGCGGGAAATTATGATTGAAGAGTTGAAGGGGGGGTGAGGGGTGTTTATCCGTTATTTAGGTAACGGCGGCTTATGGTTTCGCTCTTACAGCGAGTCACTTTGCAAAAGCGGCAAAGTAACCAAAGCGCTCTGCCCCGCCTGTCGGCACCTCGCCTAGGCTCGGCGTTCCCTC
>NZ_JACAOM010000193.1:0-12674 GCF_013386245.1 Pseudomonas sp. 21615526
ATCCCACCCCCTCACACAGAGCGTTCGACGTGGCACTGCACAAGGACCTTCCCCCACTCCTGGCCCTGCGCGCCTTTGAGGCCGTGGCCCGGCATTTGAGTTTTATCAAGGCCGCCGCCGAGCTGTCAGTGACCCAAAGCGCCCTCAGCCATCAAGTGCAGAAACTCGAACAGCACCTGGGCAAACCGCTGTTTATCCGACGCACCCGCGCCATCGATCTGACCGAAGACGGCCAACACTACTACGACCAGATCCGCCCCGCCCTCGACACCATCGCCGCCGCCACCCGCCAGCAGCAAACACCGCCCGCCACCAGCGTACTGCGCGTCGGCCTGCTCGCCTCGTTCGCCACCTTGTGGCTGGCACCGCGCCTGGCGGGGTTTCTCAGCCGCTACCCGCACATCCAGGTGGAGTTGGTGCCGGCGATTCAGTTGGCAGATGTCGCCGCCGCCGAGGTCGACCTGGCGATTCGCTACGGCAAGGGCGACTGGACCGACGTGCAGGCCACGCGCCTGATGAGCGAAACACTGTCACCCGTCTGCAGCCCGGCGTTCAAGGCCAGCCAACTGGCCAATGGCCCGCTGCTGATGGCCACCTCGCACCGCCCTTTCGAGTGGACCGACTGGTCCCGGCATTATCAGGTGGATGTGGAGCACTACCCCAAGGCGCTGCTGCACGACTACAACATCGTGGTCGAAGCCGCCGTCGCCGGCCAGGGCATCGCCATGGGCCGCCACCGCCTGATCGAACGCAGGCTCAAGGAGGGCACATTGGTGGAAGCCTTCGACTGGCCGCCCTATCAAAGCGAGATCGGTTACTGGCTGATTGCCCCGCATGGCGAAACCAGCACGGCGGCCGCTTGTTTCAGTGAATGGCTGCGGGAAATCTGTGCCGACGCATGAGTTATTTCGATACGTCGAGTTAAATCTATCCGTTTGTCGGCGAAAATCGCCCCGCCCATGCTGAAGACTCTTTCCAAGAGGATTCATCATGAGCCACTCCATCTCGCAACGCGTACAAGCCCTCGGCCTGAGCCTGCCGACACCCAGCCAGCCGATTGCCAACTACGTGAATTACGTGATCAGCCAGAACCAGCTGTTCATCTCCGGCCAAATCCCGCTGCTGGACGGCAAACCGACTTACATCGGAAGACTCGGCGAATCCATCAGCGAAGACGAAGGCGCCAAGGCCGCCGAACTCGCGGCGCTGGGCCTGCTGGCACAATTAAGCGATGCCCTGGGCGATGACCTGTCGCGACTGGTGCGCATCATTCGGTTGGGCGTATTTATCGCCAGCAGCGGTGATTTCCAGCGCCAGGGTGCAGTCGCCAATGGCGCTTCGAACTTGCTGGTCAACGCCCTCGGCGACAAAGGCCGGCATGCCCGTACGGCCGTGGGCGTCGCCAGCTTGCCGGGCGGCGTAGCCGTGGAGATCGACGCGATTTTCGAGTTGCAGCCGTGACTGCGCTGTCCCTGACCGAGGTCCGGGAGCTGCGGGACGAAACGCCGGGCTGCCAGTCCGGCATCGTCCACTTCAACCACGCCGGGGCCTCCCTGCCCAGCCAAGGGACGCTTGATGCAATCATTGACCAGTTGCAGCGCGAAGCCCGCGACGGCCCGATGGAGGCCGGCGAACACGGCGCACTGCTGACAGAAAAAGCCCGTCGCGCCGCCGCGCAACTGCTCAATGCGCCCGTGTCATCGATTGCCTTCGCCAGCAGTGGCTCGACCGCCTGGAGCATGGCGTTCCAGGCGTTGGGCCCGTGGCAGCCAGGCGACCGCATTCTGGTGGGCCGCCACGAATGGGGCGGCAACCTGGCGAGCATGCAGACGGCCGTGCAATCGGGTGCACAAGTAGAAGTGATCCCCTGCGATGAAACCGGCGCGGTATCCATCGCCGGCCTGGAAGCCATGCTCGACGCCCGGGTGCGGTTGATCGACCTGACCTGGCTCCCCGCCAACAGCGGCTTGATCAACCCGGCCGAGGCCATCGGCGCGTTGGCCAGGCGTCATGGCATTGCCTATTTCATCGACGCCGGGCAAGCCATCGGCCAGGTGCCGGTGGATGTGCAAGCGCTGCACTGCGATGTGCTCAAGGGCGCCGGGCGCAAGCATCTGCGCGGCCCACGGGGGACCGCCCTGCTCTATGTGCGGCCGGACTTTCTCGAGCGCTTGAACCCGGCCCAACGCGATGTGTTTTCGGCGCCCTGGAGCCCTGCGGGATTTGACTTGCGCAACGACGCCCGGCGCTTTGAAACCAGCGAAGTGTCGTTCGCCTTGCTGGCAGGCCTGGGCAATGCGTTGCTGGAGGTCAATCGATTGGGGGTCGAGCGGGTCCGCGAGACGGTCCGGCTGTTAAGCGACACAATCCGTGAACAATTGCGCCGAATCGACGGGATTACCTTGCATGACCTGGGAACCAGCGCAAACCAGTCCGGCCTGATCGCCTTCAACCTAGCCGGCTGGGACGCCTTCGAGCTCAAGCGCCGCCTGGGCCTCAAGCGGATCAATATCGGTGCCAATGGTGTGCCCTACACTCCACTGGACATGCAGGCCCGCGAGCTGGACAGCGTGGCGCGAATCTCCGTGAGCTACCTCAATACGGCGCAAGACATCGAGCAACTGATCGCCGCCCTGCGCGAACTGCGGGATTAAACCTCGACGTCCACCCACAAGCCTTGCCGTGGTGCGTCTTCAATCAACGGCACCACCGGCACGGTGTTGTCGGCGTTGAGTTCGTCACCGGGAACAGCCAGGTGCTCCTGCGAGTCTTCATCGGCTTCGCGGCGACGCTTTTGCTGTTCCTGCTGGCGACGCTGCTCCTCGCGCAGCAGCAAAGCCGCTTCCTCGGGATCGCGCTTTTGCAAGTCGATGGTACTTTCGTTGGAGCTTGGCTGAACCGGCGCCACGGGCGGGATATCCGGCTTCTGGCGCACCGGGTCAAGCTGCGACGTGACCGGCACAACACTCAAGGGCAGCATGGGTGGCAGCATATTATTAGTCTCCTGTTCAGCAGACTGTCGGCTGCGTGGGTGACGACTTGAGCGTCAAGCCGCCAACTTGTGAACCAATCGTCATCTATCCGACGAAGATACCGCCCTTTTTCTTGCCGCTTGTAGCTTAAAGCTCGAAGCTGCACCTATTCCTTTTGGTCTGGAAGCCGTGTTCCGTTAGAATAGTCGGCTTTTTCACGGCGGGAGTCAGGCAGCATGGCGCAGCAGTATCAACCGGGGCAACGCTGGATTAGTGACAGCGAAGCAGAGCTGGGGTTAGGCACCGTTCTGGCACAGGACGGCCGCTTGTTAACCGTGCTCTATCCGGCCACTGGCGACACTCGCCAGTATGCGCTACGGAATGCGCCCCTCACTCGCGTGAGGTTTTCGCCGGGTGACACCATCACCCATTTCGAAGGCTGGAAAATGACCGTGCAAGAAGTCGACGACGTCGACGGCCTGCTGGTCTACCACGGCCTCAATGGGCAAAACGAGCAGGTCACCCTGCCGGAAACCCAGCTCTCGAACTTCATCCAGTTCCGCCTGGCCAGCGACCGTCTGTTCGCCGGCCAGATCGACCCGCTGCCCTGGTTCTCCCTGCGCTACCACACCCTGGAACACACCAGCCGCCAGTTGCAGTCCTCGCTCTGGGGCCTGGGCGGCGTGCGTGCGCAACCGATCGCGCACCAATTGCACATCGCCCGTGAAGTCGCCGACCGTATCGCGCCGCGGGTTCTGCTGGCGGACGAAGTGGGCCTGGGCAAGACCATCGAAGCCGGCCTGGTGATCCATCGCCAGTTGCTGTCGGGTCGCGCCAACCGCGTGTTGATCCTGGTGCCGGAAAACCTCCAGCACCAGTGGCTGGTGGAAATGCGCCGCCGCTTTAACCTGCAGGTCGCACTGTTCGACGAAGAGCGCTTTATCGAAAGCGATGCCACCAACCCGTTCGAAGACACCCAGCTCGCGCTGGTGGCCCTGGAATGGCTGGTGGACGACGAGAAGGCCCAGGACGCGCTGTTCGCGGCCGGCTGGGACCTGCTGGTGGTCGACGAAGCGCACCACCTGGTCTGGCACGAAGAAAAAGCCAGCCCCGAGTACTCGCTGGTGGAACAACTGGCCGAAGTGATTCCGGGCGTGCTGCTGCTCACTGCAACCCCTGAGCAACTGGGCCAGGACAGCCACTTCGCGCGCCTGCGCCTGCTGGACCCGAACCGTTTCCACGACCTGCACGCCTTTCGCGCCGAGAGCGAAAACTATCGCCCGGTGGCCGAAGCCGTCCAGGAACTGCTGGACAAGGGCCGTCTCTCGCCCGCCGCCCACAAGACCATCCAGGGCTTCCTCGGCGACGAAGGCGAAGCGCTGCTGACCGCCGTCAACGATGGCGACGCCGAAGCCAGTGCCCGCCTGGTCCGCGAACTGCTGGACCGCCACGGCACCGGCCGCGTGCTGTTCCGCAACACCCGCGCCGCGGTGCAAGGTTTCCCGGAGCGCAAGCTGCACGCCTACCCGCTGCCGTGCCCGGACGAATACCTCGAGCTGCCCCTGGGCGAGCACGCCGAGCTGTACCCGGAAGTCAGCTTCCAGTCGCAGCCGGACGTCGATGAAGAACAACGCTGGTGGCGTTTCGACCCGCGCGTGGAGTGGCTGATCGACCAGCTGAAGATGCTCAAGCGCACCAAAGTCCTGGTGATCTGCGCCCACGCCGAAACCGCCATGGACCTGGAAGACGCCCTGCGCGTGCGCTCCGGCATCCCGGCCACGGTGTTCCACGAGGGCATGAACATCCTCGAGCGTGACCGCGCTGCCGCCTACTTTGCGGATGAAGAGTTCGGCGCCCAGGTGCTGATCTGCTCGGAAATCGGCAGTGAAGGCCGCAACTTCCAGTTCTCCCACCACCTGGTGCTGTTCGACCTGCCGTCCCACCCGGACTTGCTGGAACAGCGGATCGGCCGTCTGGACCGGATCGGCCAGAAACATGTGATCGAACTGCACGTGCCGTACCTGGAAACCAGCCCGCAAGAGCGCCTGTTCCAGTGGTACCACGAGGCGCTGAACGCGTTCCTCAACACCTGCCCGACCGGCAACGCCTTGCAGCACCAGTTCGGCCCGCGCCTGCTGCCGCTGCTGGAAAACGCCGACGACGGCGAGTGGCAAGGGCTGATCGACGAAGCCCGTGCCGAGCGCGAGCGCCTCGAAGCCGAACTGCACACCGGCCGCGACCGTTTGCTGGAGCTCAACTCCGGCGGTGCCGGTGAAGGTGATGCGCTGGTGGAAGCGATCCTTGAGCAAGACGACCAGTTCACCCTGCCGATCTACATGGAAACCCTGTTCGACGCCTTTGGCATCGACAGCGAAGACCATTCGGAAAACGCACTGATTCTCAAGCCCAGCGAAAAAATGCTCGACGCCAGCTTCCCCCTGGGCGACGACGAAGGTGTGACCATCACCTACGACCGTAACCAGGCGCTGTCGCGCGAAGACATGCAGTTCATCACCTGGGAACACCCGATGGTGCAGGGCGGCATGGACCTGGTGCTGTCCGGTTCCATGGGCAACACCGCCGTGGCGCTGATCAAGAACAAGGCGCTCAAGCCGGGCACCGTGTTGCTGGAACTGCTCTACGTCAGCGAAGTGGTTGCTCCGCGTTCGCTGCAGTTGGGCCGTTACCTGCCGCCGGCGGCACTGCGTTGCCTGCTGGATGCCAACGGCAATGACCTGTCGGGCCGCGTGTCGTTCCTGACCTTGAACGACCAGCTGGAAAGCGTGCCGCGGGCCAGCGCCAACAAGTTCGTGCAGGCCCAGCGCGACCAGCTGACGCCGCGGATCAACGCCGGTGAAGAGAAGATCGCCCCGCGTCACGCCGAGCGTGTGGCCGAGGCTCAACGGCGCCTGGCGGCGGATACCGAGGAAGAACTGGCGCGCCTGACCGCGTTGCAAGCGGTCAACCCGACCGTGCGCGACAGCGAACTGGTTGCCCTGCGCCAACAGCGCGAGCAAGGCCTGGCGATGCTCGACAAGGCGGCGCTGCGACTGGAAGCGATTCGGGTGTTGGTCGCGGGTTGATTACCGCCCTGCCCTGCTGAACAAAAAGGCCCGCGCAATGCGGGCCTTTTTTATTCACTTGAGACATCGTTGTTATTGATGGCCTCTTCGCGAGCAAGCCCGCTCCCACATTTGACCGAGTTCCATCTTGAGAATGCGGTCTAATGTGGGAGCGGGCTTGCTCGCGAAGGCGTCACCTCGATCTCAGGCAGTAACCGCCGTAGCCGGCACCTCCACCACCCCCAACCCATCCTTCATCCGCTTGGCATCGCGCACAAAACTGCGGGACGCCTGGAACAGAAACAGCATGGTCAAAAACAGCGCCACCGGAATCAGGTACATGGCGTCATGCAGTCCCACCGCCTTGTAAGCCTCGGTCATCTGCTGGGCACCGTCGGCATACATCGCCGAATGGGCAAAATGATCCGACAACCCGCCCACCACAATCGGCCCCATGCCCCCGCCCAGCAAATACAAGCCGGCGAAGAACAATGCCATCGCCGTCGCCCGCAGGCGCGGCTCGACCACGTCCTGGATCGCCGTGTATACGCAGGTGTAGAAGTTATAGGCAAACAGCCAGCCGACACTGAACAGCGCCACAAACACACCAATCTCGATCCGCCCCGCGTGCAACGCCCAGGCAGTGGTCACTGTAGAGATAATCAAACTGCACGCCGCGAACAGCAGCCGGCCGTTAGCAATGCGTTGATGGATCTTGTCGGCAATCCAGCCGCCCAGGGTCAGGCCCACCAGGCCGGTAATACCGACGATGACACCGGTGGCGACTGCCGCATCCTGCAACGGCAGCAGGAAATAGCGCTGCAGCATCGGCACCAGGAACGAGTTGCAGGCATAGGTGGCGAAGTTGAAGCACAACCCGGCCAGCACCAGCCAGAGGAATGTCGGCACCGCCAGCACCCGGCGAATCGGCCGGTCGACTTTCTCCTGGGAGACTTGCACGGCTTCCGCCGCGCCGCGCTTGGGTTCCTTGATGTAGAACATGAACACCGCAAGGATCAGCCCCGGCACCGCGGCAATAAAGAATGGCGCACGCCAGCTGTCGAACGCCTTGACCATCGCACCAATGGTGAAGAAGGCCAGCAACAGGCCCAAGGGCAGGCCCAGCATGAAGATCCCCATGGCCCGGGCACGGCGGTGGGCGGGAAACAGGTCACCGATCAGCGAGTTTGCCGCCGGCGCATAACTGGCCTCGCCGATGCCGATGCCCATGCGCACCAGCAAAAAGGTCCAGAAACTGCCCACCAGACCATTGACCGCTGTCAGGCCACTCCACGCCGCCAGGCCCCAGCCCATGAGTTTGCTGCGCGAGCCGGTATCGGCCAGGCGCCCCAGCGGCAAGCCGGCAATTGCATAAACAATGGTGAACGCGGTACCGATGATCCCGAGCTGGAAGTCGCTGAGGTGCCACTCCATGCGGATCGGCTCGATGATGATCGCGGGAATGGTGCGGTCGAAAAAGTTGAACAGGTTGGCCAGGAACAGCAGGAACAGAATGCGCCAGGCATTCGCCGCTTGGGTCGAGTTCTGCATGGGTCCGTCTCTTTTATTGTTATGTGAGCCGCGATGCCAGACGCATCCTGAGCCCGGAACCTGCAATCTAGTCAGCCTCGTGGGGATTGTCTGTAATGATTCGTAAGTCTGATGTCACTCCATCGGGCGACCCGGGCGGTCATCCCTAATCATTTGGTTCTAGTTGTTTATAAACTCATCGCCAAATGATTAGAAGCAATCTGCCATCAATCCTTGTAACTCGCTCACGCTCTCTATACTGAAAGACGCAGTCAGACTAAAACTCTGTGACGGGACATGCTATGGAATGGCTTGGTTTGCATTTTTTTACCGACCTTCCGGACAGTGGGCACTTATTACTCAATTGCAGTCATAACCCCTTTCTGGTGCTACTGGCGTATGTAGTGGCGTGTGCAGCGGGCTTCGGCACCCTGGACATGGCCGAGCGGGTCGGCCATGTCGACAACCCCAAGGCTCAACGGCACTGGCGCTGGGTAGGCGCGGGCTGCCTGGCAGGCGGCATCTGGTCGACCCACTTCATCAGCATGCTGGCCTTCCAGGCGCCTATCGCGATTCACTACGAATTGATCATGACGTTCGCCTCGCTGCTGATCGCCCTGATCGCGGCGCTGTTCGCCATGCAAACCCTCAGTCATCCAAGGCTGCGCGCCCACCAATATGTGCTGGCGTCGGTGTGGATGGGGCTGGGTATTGCGCTGATGCACTACGTGGGCATGTCGGCCATGCGCTCCGAGGCGGGCGTGTATTTCGAGACTGGCTTGTTCCTCGCCTCTGTGTTGATCGCGATCGGCGCCAGCCTGGCGGCTTTGCTGCTGTCGCTGTACCTGCGCAACGGCACCGGCATGTTCCATCAATTGCTCAAGTACGCGGCCAGCCTGGTGCTCGGCGCGGGCATTATCAGCATGCACTTCACCGGCATGGCGGCCATGCAGCTGCTGGTACCCGAGGACCTCGTACAGTCGGCACTGCCGGTGGACAACAACCCGGTCCAACTGGGGCTGCTGGTGGCGGTCATCGCACTGCTGGTGATTGGCAGCAGCATCAGTGCTGCCCTCGCGGACAAGAAGCTGCAACACAAGGAAACCGACCTGCGCCGGGTCAACGCCCTGCTCACCGAACTGGACCAGGCCCGCGCCTCGCTGCAACAGGTGGCGCATTACGATGCCCTGACCACCCTGCTCAACCGCCGTGGTTTCAACCAGATCTTCGCCGAGAAACTCGCGGAAAAAACCGCCACCGACGGCATGCTGGCGGTGATCTTCCTGGATATCGACCACTTCAAGCGCATCAACGACAGCCTCGGCCATGACGCCGGCGACGAACTGCTGACGGTGCTGGCCGGCCACATCAAAAGCTCGGTGCGCAGCCATGACGACGTGGTCGCGCGGTTTGGCGGTGACGAATTCTGCATCCTGATCAGCATCCATCACCGCGATGAAGCGCGGCACATGGCCCAGCGCATCATGCAGAAAATGAAAGACCCCATCGAACTGGCCGGCCGGCGCATGGTGATGACCACCAGCATCGGCATCAGCCTGTTTCCCGAAGACGGCAAAACCAGCGAAGAGCTGCTGAAGACCGCTGACCTGGCGCTGTATCAGTCCAAGGATGCCGGGCGTAATAGCCTGAACTTCTTCAGCTCCAACCTGAAAACCCGGGCCTTCCTGGAACTGCAGCTGGAAGAGGAACTGCGCGCCGCACTGCGGGGCAAGAACGAGTTGGTGCTGTTTTACCAACCGATACTTGACCTGAAAAAAGGCAGGGTCACGCGCCTCGAAGCCCTGGTGCGCTGGCAACACCCCCAACATGGCCTGCTGACCCCGGACCGGTTCATCGGCATTGCCGAAAGCAACGGGCTGATTGCCGAACTGGATCACTGGGTGCTGCGCCAGGCCTGTCACGACCTGAGCCTGCTGTCGGAGCAAGGCCACACTGAATTGGTCATGGCCGTGAACTGCTCGGCCCTGAACCTGACCCGTGACGAGTTAGCCGATGAAATCGAAAACGCCCTGCGCTTCGGCGGGATCGCGGCCAATCGCCTGGAACTGGAAGTGACCGAGAACGCGCTGATGGGCAATATCAGCAGCACCCTGGCATTGCTGCGGCAAATCCGCGCCCTGGGCGTGTCGCTGTCCATCGACGACTTCGGCACCGGCTACTCGTCCCTCGCCTACCTCAAGCGCCTGCCGTTGAACACCTTGAAAATCGACCGTTCATTTATCCAGGATATCCCCAAGTCGAACGCCGACATCGAGATCGTCCAGGCCATTATCGGCATGGCCCACACCCTGCACCTGCAGGTGGTGACAGAGGGCGTGGAAACCCTGCAACAATTTGAAGTGGTGCAAAAACACGGCTGTGATTTTGTTCAGGGTTACCTGCTCAGCGCTGCGGTGCCGTTGAGTGATATCAGCGCGGTGATCAACAGCCTGGACCAGAACAACCTGTTCAGCCTGCTGGGCCTGACGGGGGGTGACCCCGCGCCGAAAGATCCGCCTTCGGGTCGTGCGGGCCCGGCGTCCATCGTTCGGCCAATTCGCTGACGCCGTTTATTTGGCAAATCGCCATCATTTCACTAAAGAACCCCGACGAACGGCCGATTCATCAGAGTCCGGCCAGGCTTTCCCCTTAAAACCCTAGGGTTAAACCCTATCGCCCAAGACCCGGACGCACTGTAAAGTCGCGATCTCTCATTCTGTGATGGCTATTTGATACTTACTCAGCCATCCGTCCAGGCACATGGCGCACAATGACTTCTAAAAATAACTCTGCCACCGCGGTATCCGACGTGTTGCTGACAGCCCCTGCGGAAAAACCCTCAGGTTCAAAGTCATTGAGCACCGCCCGCCCGCTGGCCACCCAGCAGTACCTGTACTTCACCGAGACCAACACCGACCGCATCCTCGACAACCTCGACGGCCTGCGCGACATGGTGTTCCCGCGCGCACCGCACCTGGAAGTCGACGGTGAACTGCGCAATGAGCAGGAATTCCCCTCGGTGTGCCTGATCGGCCTGGGCCGCTGTGGCTCCAACATTGCCCTGGATGTGGCAGAGCTGGTGTACAACGCCCGCAAGTTCTACCTCAACGAATTCAGCAACGAAGACAAATCCACCGACAAGGGCTACCGCCCCGCCCAGTGGATTCGCAACAACCTGCGCCTGGGTTCGAACAAGGGCACCAAACCGGTGTTCCTGGTCGAGCCGCTGGTGATGCTGGGCGACCTGGACAAGGACATTGCCGGGCGCATCCGTTTCTCGCGCAAGGGTGAGAAAAGCGGTTTCCTGCGGGACTACAGCAAGATGAAAATCATGGACCTCTCGGAAGTCCATGCCGGCGGCGCCGGTAACGCGCCGATCCTCGGCCAGTACCTGGCCAAGATCATCCTCAACAAAGACACCCAACGTTTTTCCAGCCCCGACTGGAAGATGATCCACTCGTACCTGATCGACTCCTGCGGCATCAAGGCCAACCAGTCGCGCCTGTACTTCTCGATCTTCAGTGCCGGCGGCGGTACCGGTTCAGGCATGGCCTCGGAGTTCGGCCTGGCCCAGCAGCACTCGTACATGAACAAGACGTTCGACACCAAGCCTGCCGACGAACATGACAGCAAAAGCGGTCACGCCTTCGTGTTCGAGCCGATCTTCACCAGCGGGATTTGTGTGCTGCCGAACATCTCCGATCACCGCAGCGAAATGTCCGAGGCGCTGCACATCAACGCCGGGCGGCTGTTGTGCAAATACCTGTCGGAAGAATGGGACTTCTCGTACAACTTCGACAATGAAGACAGCAGCGAAGCCAGCGTGAAAGGCCGTATCCGGCCGTGGAACGCAATGATGTTGATCTCCAACGACATCATGCGTTACGCCGAGGAAAGCGATGACGGCAACATCCAGAACATTGATGTCAATGCCATGGAAAAGCACGCCAACCAGTACATCTCGCAGCAGATCTTCAACATTCTGACGGCCCAGGCGGTTACCACCGACTACGACCAGAACTATTTTCGTCGCGCCGGGATCGACATTGGCGAGACCATCCGCCTGGATGCCAACGACCTGTTCATGAGCCTGGCCGGCCCGGTGGCGATTGCCTATGCCGAATCGGTGGTGCCGGAAACGCCGGCGCCTTCGAGCGACAAGTTCAAGGTGTTCGAAAAAGAGCCGCAGCGGCTGAACATCGACGACCTGTTTTTCCGTTCCATTGATCTGCCGCACTTCAACAAGGTGACCCAGGCGATCGAAGGCATCAGCCTGTTGCCGATTGAGTCCAAGCGGTACAAGGCCTCCCTGGAGCAGTACAAGAATTCCGGCTATGACGCGGCGGCGTTGCATGACTTGCACTTCTTCAAGAACTGCTCGTCGGTGGTGTCGATTGTGTCGTTGCCCAAGGATTACAAGCTGTCCTATATGGACCTGAATCGGCTCAAGACGCACCTCAACAGCCTGTTTCCCAATACGACGCTCAAACGGTATGCGCTGGTGATCGGGGCGTCGGCCAACCTATCGCTGACCACGTTGATCGCCAAGAGCCCGTGCCTGTCGGATGATTTCCTGACGTTGATCGTGGCGTTTATCAAGCGCTGTTTTGCGCGTAATCCGTATCGGTTTGATGACACCTTGGATAATTCGATCCTGGATTTCATCATCCATGAGGATTTTGATGAAGACCGGATTGATGAGCTGCTCAACGAGTTCGAGAACCCGGCGAAGATCCTGGATACCAACTGGTATGCGATCAAGCCGATGTACGAGAAGAAGTATCGTGAGTTGATCAACGACAAGGACAAGTTTGTGTCGATCAACGATATTCGTCTGTCGCGGGATTGTGTGAAGAAGGCGATCAAGTACCTGCGTGAGATTTATCGTCACCGGATTGGGAAGACCAAGGTTATTTCGCTGAATAACCATACCGGGAAGACGGCGTAGGCTTTGTTGCTGAGGTGGGGTGTATATCCGTTATTTGGGTGATGGCTTATATCGGTTCCGCTCTTACAGCGGCTTTGGACCGTGGGCCGCCGTCCTGCCGGGTTACCCACGCTCCAAAGCCTGCGTTCGGCCAGCGTGGTTTAACGGGGCGCTTAAGATCAA
>NZ_JACAOM010000194.1:0-11179 GCF_013386245.1 Pseudomonas sp. 21615526
GTTCGGCGCCGCCGCGTTTTGCTTCGAACAACTCGCCACCCGCGAATCAAAGAAAAAGAAAGCCAAATAAGCTGATCATCAAAAGCAGCAAAACCCCAGTGCTTCAAGGGATACCCCGCCCCCGGGTTATCCCTTTTTTCCGTTCGCCCACCCCACCGTCCTCTATACACCGTCTTAATGCCCAAACCCGCAATCAGTGCCCGAACTTGATACCCAACCTCTTAACCTCCCCGCGTCCGCAATCGCGGCTTATTAATCAGGGGAGTTCCACCGTGCTCACACTCAAGTTCATCTATATCGCCAGCGGCCTATGCGCCGTCGGGCTGTTCGCTTATCTGGGCTACGCCCTCATTCGCGCCGAAAAGTTCTAGGGAGCCCCACCATGTACGACATGATTTTTGTAGGCCTCTCCCTGGTGTTTTTCGCCGCGACAACCATGGCCATTGTCGCCATGGGCAAGATTTGAACGGAGCCTCGACATGCTAAGCACTTTGCTGGAATTTGCGCTGGTCCTGGGGTTGATGACCGGGCTCGCCGTGCTGATGGGCAAGTGGCTGACCCGGGTGTTTACCGGAACCCGCCACGCCCTGCCGGAACGTTATACCTATCGCCTGCTGGGCATCGACCCGCTGGAAACCATGAGCTGGGCCCGCTACGGTTCGGCCCTGTTGCTGTCGAACGCCGCGATGATGCTGCTCGGCTATCTCATCCTGCGGTTACAGGCCGTCATGCCGATCAACCCACTCGGGCTGGCCGCACAAACCCCGGACCTGGCGTTCAATACCGCCGCTTCCTTTATCACCAACACCAACTGGCAGGCGTACTCGGGCGAAACCAGCCTGTCGAACTTCAGCCAGATGGCAGTAATCACCTTCCTGATGTTCGTCGGCGCCACCTCGGGCGTGGTCGCCGCAGCCGGTTTTATCCGTGGCCTGAGTCGCTCAAGCTCGGCGGATATCGGCAATTTCTGGGTCGACTTCACTCGCACCCTGTACCGCGTGATGCTGCCGCTGTGCGTGGGCATGGCCCTGGTGTATGTGTGGCAAGGCATGCCGCAGACCTTTTCCTCCCAAGCCCTGGCCACCACCCTGGAAGGCGCGCAGCAACAACTGATTGTCGGCGCCGTGGCGAGCTTTGAATCGATCAAGCATATCGGCACCAACGGCGGCGGTTTCTTCAGCATGAACGCCGCGCACCCGTTCGAAAACCCGACGCCGCTGACCAACGCCCTGCACATCCTCAGCATGTTGCTGATCCCGTCGGCGCTGACCTACACCTTCGGCAGCATGCTGCTGCAACGCCGTCAGGGCTGGGTGTTTTTCGGCACCTTCCTGGTGATGTTCTTAGGCTTTCTCGCGCTGGTGTACGGCGCCGAGCAAAACGGCAACCCGCTGCTGACCCAGGCCGGTGCCAACCAGACGCTGTCCATCGAGCAAAGCGGCGGCAATATGGAAGGCAAGGAGCTGCGTTTCGGCATCGCCGACAGCAGCCTGTTTATCGCCACCACCACCGCGGCCACCACCGGTTCGGTCAACGCGATGCATGACTCATTGACCCCCATGGGCGGCTTCGTGCCCCTGGCGCAGATGATGCTCAACTGCGTGTTCGGCGGCGACGGCGTGGGCTTTATCAACCTGATCCAGTACGCGCTGCTGACGGTGTTCCTGGTGGGCATGATGATCGGCCGCAGCCCGGAATTCCTCGGCAAGAAGATCGAGGCTCGGGAGATAAAACTGGTGATGCTCTCGGTGCTCGCGCACCCCATCAGCATCCTCGGTTTCACCGCCCTCGCCGCCCTGTGGCCCGACACCATGGCCAGCCTGAATAACCTCGGCCCCCACGGTTTCAGCGAGGTGCTCTACGCCTACACCTCGGGCACCGCCAACAACGGTTCGGCGTTCGCCGGGCTGAACGCCAACACGCCTTTCTTCAACACCACCATTGGCCTGGCGATGCTGGTCGGGCGCTTCTTCACCATGCTGCCGATGCTCGCCGTGGCCGGTTCCCTGGCGATGAAAAAGACCGTGCCTGCCGGCGCCGGCACCATCCCCACCGCAACCCCGCTGTTCATGGTGCTGGTGGTGTTTGTGGTGCTGGTGGTGGGCGGCCTGACTTTCCTGCCGGCGCTCGCGCTCGGCCCGCTGGTGGAGCAACTGCAGTTGCTGTCCGGCCAGACGTACAACTAAGGACACGTTGATGACGACTCAATCGATATTCAAAGGGCTGTTGCGCCCGGTGCTGGTTTCGGCAGTGTTTTTCATGGCGCTGACCGGCCTCGCCTACCCGGTCTTCACCACCTTTGCCGCGCAGTTGCTGTTCCCGTTCCAGGCCCAGGGCTCGCTGATTGAACGCGACGGTTTGGTGATCGGCTCGGCGTTGATCGGCCAGGACTTCACCAGGCCCGGCTACTTCCACGGCCGCCCGAGCATGACCCTCGGTGCCGACCCGCAAGACCCGAGCAAAAGTGTCTCCCAGCCGTACAACGCCGGTTCCAGCGGCGCCAGCAACCTGGGCCCTACCAGCCAGAAACTGGTGGACCAGGTCGCGGCCCGGGTTAAAGCCTACCGCCAGGACAACGGCCTCGCCGCCGAGGCCCAGGTGCCGGTGGATGCGGTCACCGCTTCCGCCTCCGGCCTGGACCCGCATATCTCCGTGGCCAACGCACGCATCCAGCTGGCCCGGGTCGCCCGCCTGCGACAGATCCCCGAAGCCGAACTGCTGCAACTGGTGAACGAAAACACCGCTGCCCGCACCCTCGGTTTGCTCGGCGAACCACGAGTCAATGTGCTGCAACTCAACCTCGCGCTGGACGCCCGTCTGCCTCTGCGCCAGCCCCCCATTGCGGCCAGTGAGTAAGAGATTCCCCCATGATCAAGAATGCTCGTTTACCTCTGTTTGATCGCGCCATCGTGCTCACCGCCTGCGGGGATGCGTTCAAGAAACTGCTGCCCCAGGCGCAGTGGAAAAACCCGGTGATGTTCGTCGTGTACCTGGGCAGCCTCCTCACCACGCTGCTGTGGTTCCAGTCCCTGGGTGGCCAGGGTGAAGCGCCCAGCGGCTTTATCCTCAGCATCTGTTTGTGGCTGTGGTTTACCGTGCTGTTCGCCAACTTTGCCGAGGCCCTGGCCGAAGGCCGCAGCCGTGCCCAGGCCGCCAGCCTGCGCGGGATGAAGCGCCAGACCCTGGCCAAGTTGCTGCAACAACCCAAACACGGCGCCCCATGGCTGCCGACCGAAGCCACGCTGTTGCGCAAAGACCAGGTGGTGTTGATCGAAGCCGGCGACCTGGTGCCGCTGGACGGCGTGGTGATCGAAGGCGTGGCCTCGGTGGATGAAAGCGCAATCACCGGCGAATCGGCACCGGTGATTCGCGAGGCCGGCGGCGACTTTTCCTCGGTCACCGGCGGCACGCGGGTGCTCTCGGACTGGCTGGTGGTGCGCATCAGCGTCAACCCGGGCGAGTCGTTCCTCGACCGCATGATCTCGATGGTCGAATCCGCCAAGCGTCAGAAAACGCCCAACGAAGTCGCCCTGACAATTTTGCTGGTGGGCCTGACCCTGTTGTTCCTGCTGGTGATCGCGACGCTGAGCCCGTACTCGATCTTTGCCGTGGCCATGAGTGGCAGTGGCAACGTGATCAGCGCCACGGTGCTGGTGGCGTTGCTGGTGTGCCTGATTCCCACCACCATCGGCGGCCTGCTCTCGGCCATCGGCGTGGCGGGCATGAGCCGCATGATGTCGGCCAATGTGATCGCCACTTCCGGCCGCGCCGTTGAGGCGGCGGGTGACATCGACGTGTTGCTGTTGGACAAGACCGGCACCATCACGTTGGGCAATCGCCAGGCCAGCAGTTTCCTGCCGGCACCGGGGGTCAAGGAAGCTGAACTGGCCGACGCGGCGCAACTGGCGTCCCTGGCCGACGAAACCCCGGAAGGCCGCAGCATCGTGGTGCTGGCCAAGCAGAAGTTCGACATCCGCGCGCGGGACATCAACGCCCTCGGCGCAAGCTTTGTGCACTTCACCGCGCAGACTCGCATGAGCGGCGTCGACCTGCCCGAAGGCCGCGGTATTCGCAAGGGTGCAGCGGATGCGATCCGCAGTCATATCGAAGCGCTCGGTGGGAGCTTTCCGGCTGCATTGCAGGCCAAGGTCGACGAAGTATCCCGACGCGGCAGCACTCCGCTGGTGGTCTCGGACGGGGCCAAGGCACTCGGCGTGGTGGAGCTCAAGGACGTGGTCAAGGGCGGCATCAAAGAGCGCTTCGCAGAACTGCGGCGCATGGGCATCAAGACGGTGATGATCACCGGCGACAACCGCCTGACCGCCGCCGCGATTGCGGTGGAAGCCGGCGTGGATGACTTCCTCGCCGAGGCGCGCCCGGAAGACAAGCTGCAGCTGATCCGCGACTACCAGGCCCAGGGCAAGCTCGTGGCCATGACCGGCGACGGCACCAACGACGCCCCGGCGCTGGCCCAGGCCGACGTGGCGGTGGCGATGAACAGCGGCACCCAGGCAGCGAAAGAGGCCGGCAACATGGTCGACCTCGACAGCAACCCGACCAAGCTGATCGAAGTGGTCGAGGTGGGCAAGCAGATGCTGATGACCCGTGGCGCGCTCACCACCTTCAGCGTGGCGAATGACGTGGCGAAATATTTCGCGATCATCCCGGCGGCGTTTGTCGCGACCTATCCGCAGCTCGGCGCGCTGAACGTGATGCACCTGAGCAGCCCCAACTCGGCGATCCTCAGTGCGGTGATTTTCAACGCGTTGATCATCGTGGCGCTGATTCCGTTGGCCCTGCGCGGCGTGACGTACCGGGCGATTGGCGCGGCAGCGTTGCTCAATCGCAACCTGCTGATCTATGGCCTGGGCGGGGTGCTGGTGCCGTTTGCCGGGATCAAGCTGATTGACCTGGTGCTGACCGGGCTGGGTCTCGTGTAGCACCGCAAACCCAATGTGGGAGCGGGCTTGCTCGCGAATACGGAGTGTCAGCCAACTCGACTGTCACTGACACACCGCTTTCGCGAGCAAGCCCGCTCCCACCATTGAACCGCATTGACCAGGAATGACATGCCCGCATTAAACGAAGAACGCCCCGACCCCGACGCCCTTCTCGCCCGGGTCCAGCAGGAAGAACAGGCCGCCTTGCGCGGCAAACTGCGTATCTACTTCGGCTCCAACGCCGGGGTGGGCAAGACCTGCGCCATGCTTGACGCGGCGCAACGGGAAGTCAGCCTGGGCCGCGACGTACTCGCCGGTGTGGTGGAAACCCACGGCCGCCAGGAAACCGCCAACCTGCTCAACGGCCTCGAACAACTGCCCCGCGCCCACCGCCTGCATCACGATTTCACCCTCACCGAATTCGACCTCGACGCGGCCCTGCAACGCCATCCCGCCGTGCTGCTGGTGGATGAACTCGCCCACAGCAACGTGCCCGGCTCGCGCCACCCGAAACGCTGGCAAGACGTGGAAGAACTGCTCAGCGCCGGCATCGATGTGTGGACCACCCTCAACGTCCAGCACCTGGAAAGCCTTAACGATCTGGTGAGTGGGATCATTGGCATTCGCGTGCGGGAAACCGTACCGGACCACGTGTTCGACAATGCCCACGAAGTGGTCGTCGTGGACCTGCCGCCGGATGATCTGCTGCAACGCTTGAAGGACGGCAAGGTGTACCTGGGCCCTCAGGCCGAACGTGCGTCGCGGCACTTTTTCCGCAAGGGCAACCTGCTCGCCCTGCGGGAACTGGCCCTGCGCCGCACGGCCGACCGGGTCGACACGCAGATGCGCGTGTACCGTCGCGAACAGTCGATCAAGACCCTGTGGCCCGCCCGCGAGCGATTGCTGGTAGGCGTGGCCGGTGACGCCGGTGATGAACGCCTGGTGCGAGAAGCCGCGCGCCTGGCGCAAAAGCTCGAGGCGGACTGGATCGTGGTGCACGTCGCCGCAGCCCAGGGCCGCGGCGCCAAGCGTTATCTCACGGCGATGAAAACCCTGGCCCTGGCCAGCGAATTCGGCGCCGACACCGCGACATTGCCGGGCATGGACGTCGCCGAAGCACTGGCCGCCTGTGCCCGGGAACACAACGCCAATCGCCTGGTGCTCGGCCATCACCCGCGCCGGGCATGGCGGTTCTGGCATCAGTCGGTGAGCGACCGGATCAGCCGGCACCATCCGCAGATCGACCAGATCGTGATCGCCCATGGCATGTTGCCAGGCACTGTTCCTGCCATTGAAAAACCTACACCAGCGCCCGGCAGAACCCTGGCCTACCTCTGGTCCACACTCGCCTGTTTCACCGCCAGCGCCATCGCCGCGCTGCTGCTGCAGGTGTTCGACCTGGCCAACGTGGTGATGCTGTTCCTGCTCACGGTGGTGCTGGTGGCCCTGCGGTTTGGACGCGGCCCCGGCGTGTGGGCAGCGATGCTCGCGGTGCTGTGTTTCGACTTCTTTTTCGTCCAGCCGCGCTACTCGTTTACCGTCAACGACACCCAGTATTTCTTCACCTTCGCGCTGATGCTCGGCATCGCCCTGATCACCGGGCAACTCACCGCCCGCCTGCGCCACGAAGCGCGCACCGCCGCTGCCCGGGAACGCCGCGCTACTTCCCTGGCGCGTCTGGCCCGGGACCTGTCGGCCGCGTTGACCGTGGAGCAGATCAGCGAAGTGGCGCTGCGCACCTTCAGCGGCGTGTTCGAGGCGCGGGTCGGCCTGGCCTTGCCGGACGCCGCCGACGGCGTGCACAGCGTGGGCGCGGGCGGGCTGCCGATCGACGACAGCATCGCCCAATGGACCTACGACCACGGCCAGTCCGCCGGCCAGGGCACCGACACCTTGTCCGCCGCCAAGGGCTGCTACCTGCCGCTCAAGGCGCCGATGCGCGTGCGCGGTGTGCTGGTGCTGGAACTGGCGCAAAGCGAACGCCTCAACGAGCCCGAAGAGCGCCGCCTGCTGGAAGCCTGCATGAGCCAATTGGCGATTGCCCTGGAGCGCGTGCACTTCGTCGAAGTGGCGCAAAGCACGATGGTGCAGATGGAAGGCGAGAAAATGCGCAACACCTTGCTCGCGGCGATTTCCCACGACCTGCGCACTCCCCTGACCACACTGATCGGCGCCGCCGACACCGCCCTGCCCCATGCGCCGCCGGGGCCGCTGACCGCGTTGCTGCACGGTATTCATGAGCAGGCGACTTCGATGCAACGCTTGATCGAAAACTTGCTGGACATGGCCCGCATGCAGGAGCGCGGTGTGCGGCTCAACCGGCAATGGCATTTGCTGGAAGAGATCGTCGGCAGCGCCCTGCGCCAGTTGCGTGAACCACTGGCCCGGCATGTGGTGAACACGACGCTGGACCCGCAATTACCGCTGGTGGAAGTCGACGCGCTGCTGATCGAACGGGTGCTGGTCAACCTGCTGGACAACGCCGCCAAATACACCCCGCCTGGCACGGTCATCACCGTTACCGCCCGTTCCGTTTCCGACAGCATCCTGCTGGAAGTCAGCGACACCGGCCCGGG
Organism: Pseudomonas sp. 21615526; assembly: GCF_013386245.1. Lineage (NCBI taxonomy): Bacteria > Pseudomonadati > Pseudomonadota > Gammaproteobacteria > Pseudomonadales > Pseudomonadaceae > Pseudomonas > Pseudomonas sp. 21615526. The sequence goes on from NZ_JACAOM010000194.1 coordinate 7,517, forward strand.
CAGCGCGCCGGCCAATCTGTTCGAACCGTTTGCCCGTGGCCAGCAGGAATCCTCGGTCGCCGGAATCGGCCTGGGCCTGGCCCTGGCCAAGCGCATCGTCGAAGCCCACGGCGGGCGCATCGAAGCCAGACCCGGCAGCGAGCGCGGCATGCATTTCGTCATCACTTTACCGGCGGGTACTCCGCCCCCAATGGACGCCCTATGAGCACTGCACGCATTCTGATTGTTGAAGACGAGGCCAACATCCGCCGTTTTGTCGGCATCGCCCTGCAGGATGAGGGCTTCCAGGTGTTCGAGGCCGACAGCGTCAAACGCGCGTTGATCCACGCTTCCAGCCGTCAGCCGGACCTGGTGATCGTCGACCTGGGCCTGCCGGACGGCGACGGCAAACAGCTGATCAGCGAGCTGCGGGGATGGCTGGCGGTGCCGATCCTGGTGTTGTCGGCGCGGGATCGCGAAGAGGAAAAAGTCGCCGCCCTGGACGCCGGCGCCGATGACTACCTGACCAAACCCTTCGGCGTACCCGAGTTGCTCGCGCGCATCCGTGCGCAACTACGCCGTCATGGGCAGACCGGCACCGTGGCGGCCACCAGCAAGGTGGCGTTTGGCGATATCGAGGTGGACCTGGCGACCCATGAAGTGTGGCGCCAAGGCCTTCCGGTGCACCTGACGCCCATCGAATACCGCCTGCTGTGCGCGATGATTCGCGGGCAGAGCCGGGTGCTGACCCATCGGCAATTATTGCTCGAGGTGTGGGGCCTGGATTACGTGGACCGCGCCCACTACCTGCGGGTGCACATGGCGCATCTGCGGCAGAAGCTGGAGGCGGACCCGGCCCAGCCGCAGTACTTCATCACCGAGTTGCAGGTGGGCTACCGACTGGTGGGCTTGTGAACAGGTGCGCGGCGGCGAAGTCGACAAACACGCGAATTTTCGGCGAGAGGTGCCGGCTGGACGGCCACAGGGCCCAGAACTGGCCCTGGTCATCGGAATGGCCGTCGAGCACGGTTTCCAGCTGGCCTTGGGCGAGTGCTTCGCGGGCCAGGAAGTCTGGCACGTAGGCGATCCCATGGCCGTCCATCGCGGCCCGGAGCATGGCTTCCATGTTGTTCAAGGTCAGGGCGGTGGGCAGGCGCAACTGGGTAATGGCCGGGTTGGCGGACAAGGTCCAGTCCATGATTTTGCCGGTGGTGGCGAAGCGGTAACGCAAGCACGGGTGATGCTCCAAATCGCTCAGGGACTCTGGCCGACCGTTGGCCCGCAGGTACTCGGGTGATGCGCACAGCACAAACCTGAACGGTCCCAGTTTGCGGGCCATCAGGGTCGAGTCCGCCAGACCGCCGCTGCGGATGACCACGTCGAAGCCCTCCTCGATCACATCCACCAGATGGTCGTTGAAATCCAGCTCCAGCTCGATCTCGGGGTAGGCTTTGCGGAACGCCATCATGTGCGGAAAGAGAAAGCGATAACCGATGGTGGGCAGGCTGACCCGCAGTTTACCCCGAGGCGCCTGCATTGCATGGGAAAGCATGGCGCGGGCGTCTTGCAAATCATCGAGAATTTTCCGACACCGTTCGTAGAACAGTTGGCCTTCTGCGGTGAGGCTGACCTTGCGCGTACTGCGGTGCAACAGCCGCACATTCAGTGACGCCTCAAGCTTGGCGACATTCTTGCCCACCGCCGAAGCGGAAATCCCCATCGCCCGGGCCGCGCCGGTGAAGCTCAGGGCCTCTGCCGTTTTCACGAAGGCGATCACGCCGCTCAGGTTATCGGCCACGTCATTGCATCCATTCAGTCCGTTATGAACGGAATGTAAGCCCGTTTATCCGTGATTGCATCCTGATTAGAGTCTTTTAATCTTCAAACTCGCGGGAATGCCCCTATGAACACGACAACCGAATCTGCGCCCGCCCATGGCCGATATTCCATCCTGGCGGCCATTTGCCTGGCCGCCTTGGTATTGCCCATGAGCTTTACCGGCGGCGCCGTCGCCACGCCCTTTATCGGCCAGGCATTTGCCGCCCAGCCCAGCCAGCTGGCGTGGATCACCAACGCATTCATGCTGAGTTTCGGCAGCCTGTTAATGGCCGCCGGCACCCTAGCCGACCTCTATGGGAGAAAGCGTCTTTTCTTGTGGGGCATGGCGCTGTTTACCGTGGTCTCCTTGCTGCTGGCAGTGGCACCGGGGATTTTCTGGCTGGATGTGTTGCGTGGCGTGCAGGGCGTCGCGGCGGCTACGGCATTGGCCAGTGGCTGTGCGGCGCTGGCCCAGGAGTTCGACGGGCACGCCCGTACCCGCGCCTTCAGCTTGCTGGGCACCACATTCGGTGCAGGCCTGGCGTTTGGGCCATTGCTGTCGGGGGTGCTGATCGAGCACTGGGGCTGGCGCTCGATTTTTCTCGGCACTGCATTATTGGCCGGTATTTCGCTGCTGTTTGCCGCGCCCAAAATGCGTGAAAGCCGCGACCCGCAAGCGCTGCGGCTGGACACCGCTGGTGTACTGACGTTTTCCGCGATGCTGGTGGCCCTGACCACGGCGGTGATCCTCGCGCCGGAGCACGGCTGGACGTCGCCGCTGGTTGATGCCCTGATGATCGCGGCGGCGGTGTTTTTGCTGGTGTTTGTCCTCGTCGAAAACCGCTCAAGCCAACCGATGCTGGAGCTGCGGCTGTTTCGCTTCCCGCGTTTTATAGGCGTGCAGCTCCTGCCGATCGGTACCTGCTACTGCTACATCGTGCTGATCGTGTTGCTGCCCCTGCGGTTTATCGGTGTGGAAGGCGCCAGCGCGCTGGACGCGGGTTTGATGATGCTCGCGTTATCGGCACCGATGCTGGTGGTGCCGATGATCGCCGCATCGCTGACGCGCTGGCTCTCAGCAGGACTGTTGTGTGCCATTGGCTTGCTGATCGCGGCGGTGGGCCTGTGGGGATTAAGCCTGGCCAACCAGCCTGCGCAGACCATCGCCGCAATGCTGGTCATCGGGATAGGCACCGGGCTGCCGTGGGGTTTGATGGATGGTTTGGCGATCAGCGTGGTGCCCAAGGAGCGCGCGGGAATGGCGGCGGGGATTTTCAACACCACCCGCGTGGCCAGTGAAGGCGTGGCGCTGGCGATTACGATGGCGGTATTGGGCGCATTGGTGGCACATCACCTGAAGGGTCGCGCAGGGGCCGACGTGTCAGTGATTGCCCAAGGCCTGGTCATGGGCAACGTGCAACTGGCCTCGGCCGCCCTTCCGCTGGAAGCACTGCGCAGCGCCTACATCGCGGGGTTCAACACCTTGCTGCAACTGCTCGCGGGATTCACCGTGCTGACGGCGTTGGTGGTCCTGGCCTTCATGGGGCGAAACAGCATTGCACCCGTGCAAACCGAACCGGGCATTCAATCGTTGAGCTGAATCCCAGGCACAAAAAAGCCCGCTCAATGAGCGGGCTTCCTGTGGTACCTGGCGTTCAGCGTTCCAGGTGACCGAATATGGCGCAGCGGACGGGACTCGAACCCGCGACCCCCGGCGTGACAGGCCGGTATTCTAACCGACTGAACTACCGCTGCGCGTAACACATAAAGCGAATGGTGGGTGATGACGGGATCGAACCGCCGACATTCTGCTTGTAAGGCAGACGCTCTCCCAGCTGAGCTAATCACCCTTCACTTTCGGTGTGG